>NZ_JAXVAE010000160.1:0-14743 GCF_037460745.1 Hallella sp.
AAACACTTGCGAGTTTTTTTGCAATTAACAAGTCGGCATATTTCGGATGGTTACTGTAGTTCTTGTTCGTGCTTGTTTCGAGCAGGCTGACTATGGCGGAAACGCGAATGGAAGCATGAGACCGAAAGAAATGCCGGTAAGCGTTGAAAAGAGCCGGAAGTATTCTAACAATCTTCTTGTTTCGGCCTAATGGGCCGATTGGTGATAAATGTGTATTTGCCTAAAACGCCAAGAAGGCGCAACGTTACCGCTGCGCCTTCTTGGCGTTTTAGTATTGAATGGAATGATTTTCTCCTTTATTATATAGGGAGGTTTCAACCTGCGGGTTAAGCCCTATTAGTATGCGCTTTGGAACTCCTCGAGGAAACGGGTGTCGTTCTCTGAGAAGAGACGGAGGTCGTTGACACCATACTTCAGGTTGGCGATGCGCTCTACGCCCATACCGAAGGCATAGCCCGTGTAAACCTCGGGGTCGATGTTGCAGGCTGCCAAGTCGTGTGGGTCGACCATGCCGCAACCCAAAATCTCCACCCATCCGGTGTGCTTACAGAAGTTGCAGCCCTTTCCTCCGCAGATAGAGCAAGAGATGTCCATCTCGGCACTGGGCTCGGTGAACGGGAAGAAGCTGGGGCGAAGGCGAATCTTCGTGTCGGCGCCAAACATCTCGCGAGCGAAGGTGAGGAGCACCTGCTTCAGGTCGGTGAAGCTTACGCCCTTGTCGACATACAGACCCTCCACCTGGTGGAAGAAGCAGTGGGCGCGCGCTGAGATGGCCTCATTGCGGTAAACGCGTCCAGGGCAGAGCACACGGATAGGCGGCTCGTGGGTCTCCATATAGTGGGCTTCGTCGCCCGAGGTGTGTGAGCGAAGCAGCACATTCTTGGTTACGTCGTTGGGGTTCTGGGAGATGAAGAACGTGTCCTGCATGTCGCGTGCTGGGTGATCGGCAGCAAAGTTGAGCATGGTGAACACGTGCTTGTCGTCGTCGACCTCAGGACCATTGTAGAGCGTGAAGCCCATACGCTGGAAGATGTCGATGATCTCGTTACGGACAAGTGTCAGCGGATGGCGAGTGCCAAGGCCGACGGGGTAGGCAGTGCGTGTGAGGTCGAGGCCCTCAGATGCCGTCTCGGTGGTCTCCACCTGCTCGCGGAGCGCGTTGATCTTGTCGGTGGCTGCCTTTTTCAGTTCGTTGATCTTGATGCCCAGCTCGCGCTTTTCCTCTTTGGCCACATTGCGGAAATCGGCAATGATGGCGTTGATTTCGCCTTTCTTACTGAGATATTTCAATCTGAGTTGCTCCACATCCTCAGCGTTTTTGGCTGAGAGGGCTGACACTTCTTTGAGAAGTTCGTCTATCTTGTCTGTTAACATCATCTTTTTGATTAACTTTATTCGATTTGCAAAGTTACTAACTTTTATTTGAAAATGCGGTTCTATTAAAAAAAATATGTGTAATTTTGCCTCGGTTTATGAATGATGTTATGAGAAAAGGAATTGTATTTGCTGTTTTCTTTTTGCTCTTGCTGATGATGGCCGTGCCCTATGGGTGCACCGACCGGAAAGCAGCATCGGCCGACTCAGCGGCGTCCGACACGCTGGTTAACGACACTTCGAGCCTCGATTCCACAGAGACTTTGATAGCCGAGACCCCTGTTCCCAAGGCCGCCGACGAGCTTTTCGACGACTTTGTGTTCAATTTTGCGGCCAACCGCAAGTTGCAGATGAGGCGCATCCAGTTCCCGCTGCCCGTCTACCATAACGGGAAGCTGACCAAGCATGTGGACAAGGAGCAATGGAAGATGGAGCACTTCTTCATGCATCAAGGCTATTACACGATTGTGTTCGACAACAACAAGCAGAAGTATTTGATGAAAGACACCACTGTCGGACATGTTGTCGTGGAGAAGATCTTCTTTAAAAGGAAGACCGTTCAGCAGTTTGTGTTCGACCGTTTACAGGGCGAATGGATGCTGACGTCGATGAATTACAAGCCCCTTTATCAGAACAAGAACGCCTCGTTCCTGAGGTTCTACCATCATTTTGCGGTCGATTCAGCTTTCCAGGTGAAGAGCATGGCCGACGAGGTGGAGTTTACGGCTCCCGACCCGGAGGACGATTTCTCGCAGATCTCAGGCGTTATCATGCCCGAGCAGTGGCCCGACTTTAAGCCGACACTTATTCCGCGCGGCATCATATACAACATTATCTACGGACAGCATTACACCGAGACGACCCGAAAGATATTCCTGATTCGTGGCATTGCCAATGGTTTGGAGATCGAGTTGGTTTTCCGTAAGGTGAAGGGCAAGTGGAAATTGGTGAAATTCAACAGCTAAGTATGCAGACATTTACAGACATTTCGTTGCTCAGTCGCAACACCTTTGGCATCGACCAGAAATGTGCCGAGTTGTGGGTTTATCAAAATGTGGCCGACGCTACGCAGGTGGCGCTCGACGACAAGTTGCGTTCGATGCCTTACTTGCTGGTGGGCGGTGGTAGCAACCTGCTTCTGACGCGCGATTTCCCAGGCATCGTCATCACACCCGAGAAGCGGTTTGACGTGAAGGTGGAACGTGAAAGTGCAGATGATGTGGTTATTCGCTGCTGGGCTGGAACCACGTTCGACGATGTGGTGGCTTACGCTGTGGAGCAGGGATGGTATGGCATGGAGAACCTGAGCCTCATTCCTGGCGAATGCGGAGCGTCGGCGGTGCAGAACATTGGAGCCTATGGCGCTGAGGCAAAGGACATCCTCGTGGATGTGGAAGCCGTGGAGCTGGCCACAGGAAAGCATGTCGTCATCAAGGCGGAAGATTGCAATTATAGCTATCGACAGAGCCGATTCAAGCACGAATGGAAAGACAAGTATGTTATCCTGACGGTGAGTTACCGTCTCTCGAAGACTTTTACGCCCGACCTTGACTATGGCAACATACGTGCCGAATTGGAGCGTTGTGGCATCGATGCGGCGACGCTGACGGCCCATCAGCTGCGTCAGGTAATTGTCGATATCCGTCGCGCCAAGCTCCCCGACCCGGAGGTGATGGGCAACGCAGGCTCTTTCTTTATGAACCCTGTCGTAGACGAGGCTACGTTTGAGCGCCTGAAAGCTGAACATTCTGATCTGCGCTATTTTGAGATGGGTGAGGGACGATACAAGATTCCTGCCGGATGGATGATCGACCAATGCGGCTGGAAGGGCAAGAGCCTGGGCCGCGCTGGTGTGCACGACAAGCAAGCCTTGGTGCTTGTGAACCGAGGCGGAGCGAAAGGCGAGGATGTGGTGGCGCTGATGCACGCCGTTCAGGCATCGGTGAGAGAACGGTTCGGGCTGGAGCTGCACCCGGAGGTGAATGTGATATGAGCATGCGGCGGCTGACTTTCCTGGGCACAGGAACCTCCACGGGTGTTCCGGTGAATGGATGCGACTGTGAGGTGTGTAAGAGCACGGACCCGCACGACAAGCGGTATCGCGCCGCTGCGATGTTGGAAACCAAGCATACTCGCATCCTTATCGATTGTGGTCCTGACATCCGAATGCAACTCATGCCATTGCCCTTTAGGCGTATCGATGGCCTGCTGCTCACCCATGGCCATTACGACCATGTGGGTGGACTCGACGATTTGCGACCTTTCTGCAAGTTTGGCGACATCGATATCTATGGCAACGATATCGCGGTGAAGACCGTGATGCATAATTTTCCATATTGTTTTGTGCAACATCTTTATCCCGGTGTGCCGAAATTCAACCTTCACACCATACGTTGCCACCAACGATTGGTCATTGGCGACGTGGAGGTGGAACCCTTTGGCGTGATGCACGACAAGTTGCCCATCTTGGGTTATCGGTTCGGCGATTTCGCTTACATTACCGATATGAAGACCATAGAGGATGAGGAGTTCGAACGTTTGCGAGGCGTAAAGACATTGGTGGTCAATGCCCTGCGGTGGGAAAAATGGCATCATAGCCACATGACGGTGGAGGAGGCCATGGCATTTGCGCAAAGGGTGGGGGCTGAACGCACCTATTTTACTCACATGGGCCACGGAATAGGACTGCATGATGAGGCTAATGCTCGCTTGCCCAAGGGCATGTGGTTTGCCTACGACGGCGAAATCATAGAGGTTTAGCCCCAGTCGGCCGTTCGTTTTTGGTTCTTGTTGGTATTTGTTTCTAACGATTTTCCTGTTTCGTTTTAATGGCCGGTAAGGGGTTAAGGTCTCGGAAATGCTTGTTCGAAACCTGTTTGAACAACCATCGATAGCTATGATATTTTATAGAAATGTGTATTGTAGTGGGTTGGTAACTAATGGGTTGCGCGATGAGGATGGGCGTGTTTTGGTGAAGCCTGAAGGCTTTTTGAAAACACTAAAAAGAAGGGGCTTGTTTTTGAAAGGACACAAAAAAAGGAGTACCGCTGTACTCCAACCTTGTTAACCTTAAATCTAATACTATGAAAAACACGATGCAAAGTTACGACTTTTATTTGAACTTGCAAATATATAGCGCATAAATTTCTTATAAATAACATACGTTAACAAATAAGATTTTCCACTTAATAGTTTTTAATAAGAAAACTTATCAAAGTGTTAGCGTTTCACGCCTTCTTCTTTCTTTTTTCTTTTTGTGACAAAAATAGACTTTGTGCCAAATGCGGTTGCGTTTTTTGTTGCAATCTGAGCGGCTTTGACGCTGGATGGCGCTTAGCCTTGTAAGGACCGTTATGGCTGTGTTTAAGGTTCGTTTGGCAAGGTTGGGCTACATGTGTAGAGGTGGGTGGCCCCGTGGCAGGTTTGGCGATGTGTGGCCACGAAATTGGACTGGTTGGATGTGTGTGGTGGCACTAATGAAAGGTTAAGGGCTGATGACCTTCTGCCTTGTTGGCGCTTGGGGTTGAAAAGTTGATTTGGGATTGCGTGTGATGTAAAATGCGAAACCGCAGTCTTTTGAGGGGTTGGAGGGTAAAACATGAGTCGTGTTTTTGCTAAACGCGAGCTGTGGGTTTGTAAAACCCGAGTCGTGGCTTTATCAATTATGAGTTGTAGCTTTACAAAACGTGAGCTATGGCTTTGCAAAGCGCGAGTTGGGGGTTTACGTGTGGGGGGATGGATTGGCCGATTAGGGTTGAAAAGTACGGTCTGATAAGGGAAGATGGCTTGCCGGGAAGGGCAGGAACGTGGAGGCTTTTGCTGTTATTGTGTAGTCTCATGTGAGACAAGGCGTCGTCATTCGTAAGCTATGGCGTTGGCTGGTGTGAGACGAGGCGTCGTCATTCGTAAGCTGTGGCGTTGGCTGGTGTGAGACGAGGGGCAACTTGTGGATAGGCTTGGGTGGTTCCAATGACAGGCGGGGCAATGCTTGTGATGAAGTGAGGCATCGCCTATGATAGCGTGGAACAACGGATAAAACCTACTTTTTGAACTTGCGATAGAGCTTCCAGCCCAAGATCATGGCGTCGAAGAGACCGGCTCCGGTGCTCAACAGGCTGTTGAAGCGCTTGGTGGGCGACGCTTTGCGATCGAGCGCCTCTGGCTTCTTGAAGAGCGAGCGCCACTCGTTGCTCAACTTGTTGCTGTCTTTTTGGATTTCAGTCTGCAACATAGCCTTGCGCAGTTGTATTTCCTCGATGGTGGTGTAAGACGTTGGTGTCATGGTTGATGAGCGTTGGAAACGAGTTGACGGTTAACTAAGAAGGATGGAGGCGAGAAACTTAACGAGTGGTTTTTCGATCCATTGCTTTCTGAAGATGATAAACAACAAGAGCAGCAGGAAATAGGCTCCGGCAACAATGAGGAACCCAACGGCTTCGCCCACCCATGGCGCCAACGCACTGGCGGCGGCAAAACTGAGGTAGATGAGCATGAGAATGACGAGCAGCGAAATAATGACCGTCATGGTGATGACCGTCAGCAGGCGCACCGTCTTCTCCACTACGTCGAGCTTGATATACTCGCTTTGGAGCGTGGCGTAGTGTTTCAGGGTTTCCACCAGTTGACCGATGGTCTCTATGTTCTTGTCGTTTGAAAACATAATTAGTTGTGGGAAAACGTGGATGATGATGTGTTTTGCCATTCCTGCGGGTGCGCCGAGAGGGTAGTCTGGCGCATCCGAGGATGGACTTGAGGTTATTCGGCTGTGTTGTCTACAGCATCCTTGATGTCGTCGACCAAGTCTTCCGTCTGTTTGCGGTTGAGCTTGATGTCGTGCTTCTTGCAGAAGTCGTCCACAGCGTCAGAAATCTTTGTGCGAGTGTCAGCACCCTTCTCAGGTGCCAGGAGCAAGCCTAAGGCTGCGCCTGCGATGGCGCCACCCAGGAAAGCACCGATGTAACCGATTGTCTTCATAAGCGTATCGTTTAATGGTAAATAGTTATCGTTAGCGAATAGTTCGCATTTTATAATTGCAAATATAAGCATTCCGCCTTAAAATCAAGGCTGAAAAAGGCTATTTTTTGTTAAATAAGCCCTATTTTCCTGATTTAACAAACTTTATGTGGCGTTGCGGCGCACGTATGTGGATTATTTTGTAATTTCGCAAATTAAAGAAGCAAAAGCTTAAAAAGCGATATTACTAACATTTATAATATTATAAAAGTATGAAGAAATACATGGTTTTGGGCGCGGCCTTCTGCGTGGCCTTTGCCTTCACGGGTTGTAAATCACAGGAGAGAGCCTACAAGAAAGTGTGGGAGAAGGCTCAGGCTCAGGAAGAGCAGAACCGTAACCAGGCTCCTGCTCAGGAGACGGCTCCTGTTGTTACTCCGCTCGTGGAGAAGTCGGCCGACCAGACCACAGTTACCAATGTTGACAATGCCACCGTGCGCACAGAGGACGTTACCGTCGTCAGCGGTCCTGGCTTGAAGGCATATAGCGTCGTTGTAGGCTCATTCTCGCTGAAGACCAACGCCGAGGGCATGCAGAACACGCTCAAGCAGGGCGGTTACGATGCACAGATCGCTTACAACTCAAGCATCAATATGTATCGCGTTGTTGCCTCGACCTATGCCGATAAGGCCAGCGCTGTGCAGAGCCGCGACGCCATCCGTGGCAGCCAGTATAACCCCAAGAGCGACGCTTGGTTGCTTTTCAAGAAGTAAGAAGCGGAGCGATTGCCTTGACGCAATGAAGCTCATCAATTGATATTCATGCCGCGAATTCTCTCCATTGATTATGGCAAGAAGCGCACGGGGTTGGCTGTGACCGACCCCTTGCAGATTATTGCCAATGGACTGACGACGGTGGAGACCAAGGATTTGTTCGACTTTCTCAGCCAATATGTGCAAAAAGAGGAGGTCGAGCGAATCGTTGTCGGCAAGCCTATGCAACCCAATGGCCAGCCGTCGGAAAACTTGGCAAGGGTGGAGAACTTCGTCAACCGTTGGCGAAAGGCGCGACCTTCCATCCCCATCGAGTATTATGATGAGCGTTTCACCTCCGTGCTTGCCCATCGAGCCATGATCGACGGTGGCGTGAGAAAGAAGGAGAGACGCGAGAACAAAGGTCTTGTCGATGAAATATCGGCAACGATTATACTTCAGGATTACATGAACTCCAAGAAGAGATGATATTACCTATTTATACATACGGTCAGCCTGTTCTGAGAAAGGTTGCCCAAGAAGTGGCCGTGGACGACCCCACCTTGAAGACGTTCATCGCCGACATGTACGAAACCCTCGACGCAGCGGAAGGCGTGGGCTTGGCCGCACCACAGGTGGGCAAGGCCTTGCGTGTGGTCGTTATCGACCTCGACGTGCTGAAGGACGACTTCCCGGAGTATGCTGGCTTCCGCCACGCCTACATCAATGCACACATCGTGGAGTACGATGATAAGTCGAAGAAGGAGACGTTGGACGAGGGCTGCCTCTCCATCCCTGGTATCCACGAGAGCGTAACGCGCCCCACGCGCATCCATGTGACCTACCTCGACGAGGACCTCAATCCGCACGACGAGTGGGTGGAGGGCTATCTGGCACGTGTTATGCAACACGAGTTCGACCACCTGGAGGGCGTTATGTACGTCGATCGGGTGTCTGCCTTCCGCAAGCAGATGATCAACAGCAAGTTGCGTGGCATCGCACAAGGCAAGTTCCGTTGCCCTTATCGTGTGAAGGCGCCTCGCCGCTAATGGTCGTTTGGCCTAACATCAGAATTCGACTGTTATGAAGCGCGTGCTCGTCCCCATGCTCTTGGCTTTGCTTTTTTGCGGCAAGGCCAAGGCACAATATAATGTGGATCGCCTGATTACCAGTGGTGAGGTGGCGTTGCACTATGAGGACTACGTGCTCTCCATACAGTATTTTAATAAGGTGTTGGCGCTCAAGCCATACCTTTGGTTGCCTTGGTACGACCGTGCCACGGCCAAGTTTTATTTGGAGGACTTTGTGGGCGCCGAGCAAGACGCCTCCAAAGCCATCTCCCTCAATCCCTATATTGAGCAGATCTTCGACCTGCGCGCCATATCGCGCATACGTCAGGAGAAGTACACGGATGCCATCTCCGACTATGGCCGTGCCATCAAGCTCAATCCCAATGTGTCGAGTTTTTGGCTCAACCGTGCCATTTGCCGTTTGAACGCCAAAGACTACGACCAGGCGCTTCTCGACGCCGACACCATCATCTCGCGTTGGTCGAAGACGGCCACGGCCTATTCGTTGAAGGCTGAGATCTATTTGGAGCGCAAGGATACCACCACAGCCGACCTATGGCTAAGCCGCAGTTTGCAGCAAGAGCCTTACAATGCCGACGCTTGGGCCACACGTTCGTTCATCGCATTGAACCGACAGCAGTGGTTGGTGGCCGACTCATGTCTCAGCCAAGTCATACATTTGCGACCCAAGGTGGCGAGCAACTATGTGAACCGTGCTTTGGCGCGCCTCAAGGTGAACAACCTCAGGGGAGCCATGGCCGATTACGACTTGGCCATCGACCTTGCCCCTAACAACTTCCTGGCCCATTATAACCGAGGTTTGTTGCGTGTGCAACTGGGCGACGATAACCGTGCCATAGAGGATTTCGACTTTGTTGTTAAGATGGAGCCGCAGAATTTCTTGGCCATCTATAACCGCGCTTTGCTCAACGACAAGGTGGGCAACCTACGTGCCGCCATCCGCGACTATACCGCCATCATCGAGCAGTTCCCCAATTTCTGGGCTGGTCTGACGCAGCGTGCCCGAGCCTATCGTAAGTTGGGCATGACGGCAAAGGCCGAGCTCGACGAGTTTCGTGTCTTCAAGGCGCAGATGGACAAGCACGTGGGTGTGCAGCAGCGCTGGAGCCGTTCGAAGTTGAAGGCGGTGCGTAAGCGCTCGGAACTCGACTTGAGCAAGTATAACGACATCGTCGTGGAGGACAAGCCGCGTGTGGAACACGAGTACAACAGCGACTACCGTGGTGCTGTGCAGAACCGCGACGTGGAGGTCGCCTTCTTGCCCATGTTCCAGTTGTCGTATTTCACCTATGCCAATGGCGTGCGTGATTACCAGGCTTACGACGCCGCCGTGGATCGGTTCAACAACACGCAGGCCCCCTTGCGCAAGCTTTATGTGACCTGTAACCAGAACCGAGAGAAACTCACCGACACCCAGTCGCGCCAGATATTCCAACTCATCGACGCCCTGACTGAGGGCATCAACGAGGAAACCGACCGCATGGCGCGCGCCGCCCTGCTCTTGCAGCGTGCCGTGGCCTATGCCGAGGCGCAGAACTATGCCGACGCCATTGCCGATCTCGACGATTACCTCTCGATCGACACCCTGTCGGCCATCGGCCGTTGGGAGCGTGCCGTTTGTCAGGCCATGCTCAATAGTTACGATGCTTCGCGTGGACAGAATGTCAGCATGAAGTCGGCACAAGTGGAGGGCGATATCGCCGAAGCCATTAAGGTGGCACCGAAGAACGCCTACCTTTTCTATAATAGAGGCAACCTCTACGCCGCCGCCAAGAACTATTCGCGTGCCATCGACGACTATTCGCGCGCCATCGAGATCGACCCTAACTTCGCCGAGGCTTATCTCAACCGTGGCTTGGCGCGTTGCTATTCTGGAAAAACAACTGATGGATTGCACGACTTCAGCAAAGCTGGTGAGTTGGGCCTTTACAACGCTTACGCCATTAGCAAGCAACTTTCGCGCAAGAAATAGCGCCATCCCATTCCAGGCGCCATTCCCCTTTGCCTATTCGGCCATCCCTGTTGGTTCTGTCAGCCATCCTTATCTATTATGATAGCCATTCTCTTTCTGTGTGAGAATGGCTATGAGCGGTTGCGTCGTTCAATGCGGGGAGCGCGTAGGGACAAGCGTGGAACAACAATGAGAAGGCTCCGGTTGTGATGATGTAGCGAGGCTATTGCGAGACCTCTGTATGGCTATGTTGAGGGCGCATCCAAGCCGTTAGCCTTTCCCGTCGTTGGGTTCGCAGCGTTTTGGGTGCCCCATTGTTCTTTTATGGCAAAGTTCTTCCAATCTGTTGAAAATAAACCGCTTTTTGTTATTGCATTCAAAAAATATGTATTACTTTTGCGGTGATTTAAATAAAACTAATTTGTATCATGGTTAAAATCACATTCCCGGATGGTTCTGTGCGTGAGTACGAGCAGGGCGTAACCGGACTTCAAATCGCTGAGAGCATCTCACCGGCTCTCGCCCGTGACGTTGTATGTTGTGGGATCAATGGTGAGACAACCGAGTTGAACCGTCCCATCAATGAGGACAGCGCCATCCAACTGTTTAAGTTTGATGACGAAGAGGGCAAGCACACATTCTGGCACACCTCCGCCCACTTGTTGGCCGAGGCTTTGCAGGAACTTTATCCCGGCATACAGTTCGGATTCGGACCGGCCGTGGAGAATGGTTTCTTCTACGATGTGATGCCCGCCGAGGGACAGGTTATCTCCGAGAACGACTTCCCGAAGATTGAGGCCAAGATGAAAGAGTTGGCCAAGAAGAACGAGCCCGTCGTTCGCCGCGAAGTGGCGAAGGCCGATGCCATCAAGGAGTTTGAGGCCGCCGGTCAGCAGTACAAGGTGGAGCATATCTCGCTCGACTTGGAGGACGGAACCATTACCACATACACCCAAGGTGCTTTCACAGACCTTTGCCGTGGTCCGCACTTGTTGTCGACAGGCAATATCAAGGCCATTAAGATTACCAGCGTAGCCGGTGCTTTCTGGCGTGGCGACGCAAAGCGCGAGCAGATGACCCGTATCTATGGTATCTCCTTCCCGAAGAAGAAGATGCTCGACGAGTATCTGCAGATGCTTGAGGAGGCCAAGAAGCGCGACCATCGTAAGATTGGTAAGGAGATGGAGCTCTTCATGTTCTCCGACCGCGTGGGTAAGGGTCTTCCCATTTGGCTTCCCAAGGGCACCGAGCTGCGCCTCCGCTTGCAGGATTTGCTGCGCCGCGTGCTGAAGCCTTACAACTACCAGGAGGTCATCACCCCAGGTATCGGCTCTAAGAATCTTTATATCACCAGTGGCCACTGGGCCCACTATGGTAAGGATGCCTTCCAGCCCATTGAGACTCCCGAGGAGGACGAGATCTACATGTTGAAGCCGATGAACTGCCCTCACCACTGTGAGGTGTATTCTCGCAAGCCCCGTTCTTACAAGGATCTTCCCTTGCGCATCGCTGAGTTTGGTACGGTGTTCCGTTATGAGAAGAGCGGTGAGCTGCACGGACTGACCCGCGTGCGTACGTTCACACAGGACGACGCGCACATCTTCGTGCGCAGCGACCAGGTGAAGGCCGAGTTCGAGTCGGTTATCGACATCATCCAGAAGGTCTTCGCTACCTTCGGTTTCGACAACTATGAGGCTCAAATCTCATTGCGTGATCCTAAGGACACAGAGAAATACATCGGTTCTGACGAAATTTGGGAAGAGAGCCAGAACGCCATTCGTGAGGCTTGTAAGGAGAAAGGTCTCCAGGCTCGCGAAGTGGAAGGTGAGGCCGCTTTCTATGGTCCTAAGCTCGACTTCATGGTGAAGGACGCCATTGGCCGCCGTTGGCAGTTGGGTACCATCCAGGTGGACTACAACCTGCCGCAGCGTTTCCACTTGGAGTATACCGCAGAGGACAACTCCAAGAAGACTCCGGTTATGATTCACCGCGCACCGTTCGGTTCGCTCGAGCGTTTCACGGCTGTGCTCATTGAGCACACCGCTGGTCATTTCCCCTTGTGGCTCACGCCCGACCAGGTGGCCATCCTGCCTATCTCGGAGAAATACAACGACTACGCTCAGAAGGTGAAGGCTTATTTCGACAATCAGGATGTGCGCGCTTACATCGACGACCGCAACGAGAAGATTGGCCGTAAGATTCGCGACAATGAGCTGAAGCGTGTGCCTTACATGCTCGTCGTGGGCGAGAAGGAGGCTGCCGACGGACTCGTGTCTATGCGCGTTCAGGGCGGTGGCGAGCAGGCTACCATGAAGATGGAAGACTTCGCACAGCGCATCAAGGACGAAGTGGCCGAGCAACTGAAGAACATTTAATACCGTGGGTGCATAGCCCCCAACCAACCCGGAGCCCTTTGTTTGGCTTGAACGCAACGTATCGTTGCCATGTGGGCGGCGGGACGGTAGGGTGGAGTGGCACCATAGGTTCATGTAATGGACAAGGTGGAAGAAACGCATGTAAATGCGTGACTTCCACCTTATTGCTTTACTCCCAATCGCTCATTAGACCGGAGCAGGAACAATATTGGTGTGTGCTTAGTTCCTGACAAAATCAAATGACCGATTGAGGTTTGAAAAATTGTTGAGGAATTCTTTGGAAGTATCGATAGTTTTTCGTAATTTTGCACGCTGAATTGGGGAAAGTACGCCCACTTCGATACAGAACTTAAAATAGTTGAATGAAAGACAACAACAACAAGATGAAGAATCAGTACCGCGTCAATGGTCAGATCCATGTGCGGGAAGTTCGTGTGGTTAGCGACAATGGCTCAGAAGTGATGCCTACTCGTCAAGCTTTGGATATGGCTCGCCAGCAGGGTGTTGACCTGGTGGAGATCTCTCCCAATGCGCAACCTCCTGTTTGTCGTATCATCGACTATAGCAAGTTCCTCTATCAGCAGAAGAAGCGTCAGAAGGAAATGAAGCAGAAGCAGGTCAAGGTTGAGGTCAAGGAGATTCGTTTCGGACCCCAGACCGACGCTCACGACTACCAGTTCAAGTTGAAGCACGCCCAGGAGTTCTTGGAGGAGGGCAACAAGGTGCGCGCCTATGTGTTCTTCCGCGGACGCTCCATCCTTTTCAAGGAGCAGGGTGAGGTGCTTTTGCTTCGCTTTGCCAACGACCTGGAAGAGTATGCCAAGGTTGAGCAGTTGCCCCGTTTGGAGGGTAAGAAGATGTTCCTCTTCTTGGCTCCTAAGAAGGCAGGTGTGGCTAAGCAGAGCCAGCAGAAGCGCGATCGTCTGGCCGCAGAGGCTGCTGCCAAAGAGGAAAACGCTCAAAAGGCTGCTGAGCAGGCTGAGAAAAACGGACTGCTCGCCAACGCCAAAGGAGGCGACGCCTTGAAGAAGTTGGTTGAGAACAGCGGCGAACAAGAGTAAAAAACTGAGTGGTACCGCCAGGTATATGCGTTGCCACCTTTTATTATAATCATTTTAACAACAACAAAAAATGCCAAAAGTAAAGACTAATTCCGGCGCAAAGAAGAGATTTTCTTTCACAGCTACCGGTAAGATCAAGCGTAATCACGCTTACCACAGTCACATTCTGACTAAGAAGACAAAGAAGCAGAAGAGAAACCTTGTGCACTCGACAGTGGTCGTGCGCGACAACATGAAGCAGGTGCGTGATCTGCTCAATCTGCGTTAATCATTCATTTCACTTTTTAGTCGAACGTTTAAAGAAGAAAAATTATGCCAAGATCAGTAAATCACGTAGCTTCTAAAGCAAAGAGAACACGTATCCTGAAGCTCACGAAGGGTTACTTCGGTGCTCGTAAGAATGTTTGGACGGTTGCCAAGAATACATGGGAGAAGGGTTTGACCTACGCTTACCGTGACCGCCGCAATAAGAAGCGCAACTTCCGCGCCCTGTGGATCCAGCGTATCAACGCTGCCGCTCGTTTGCAGGATATGAGCTACAGCCAGCTCATGGGTGCTCTTCACAAGGCCGGTATCGAGATCAACCGTAAGGTCCTCGCTGACCTCGCCGTCAACAACCCCGAGGCTTTCAAGGCCATCGTTGACAAGGTGAAGTAAATCACAATTGACTCAACATACAAGAGGTGCGCGGAGCAATGCTTCGCGCACCTTTTGCGTTTAGCGCTTTTTTGCCCTCTGATTGTCTTTCTGCGCTGGGTGTTACGGACCTATCGTTGAGAATAATTCGCACATTATTGTTTGCTTTTTGTTTTTTCTGGGATGGGCTTTATCAGTGCGTTGTAGGAAGCTATTTGTGTCTCCTTGTAGTTTGGTGTTTTTCCTGTTGTGGATGGTTTGTGGGCTTTTAGCCCAAAACCTCCCATGGTCTTCATCATTCGTTTGCGTTGAAAAGCGGCAACAAACTATAGTTGAAACTACACACTTCTTTTCGAACGAGCGCATTGTTGGTTCCAAATACGCGATTCTCGGTATAATCTTGCAATACTCTGATAATGAGTTGGTTGTATCGGTGAAGCTGCATCCTTCACTTCCTGCTTTGCCCTTCGTCTTTCCATTTCCCGTATTTCCTATTGCGAAATGTCTTAAACGGATTTAGCTTGTCATGTTTTCCACCCCTTAAATTATC
>NZ_JAXVAE010000161.1:0-7121 GCF_037460745.1 Hallella sp.
ATACTATAGGTAAAAAATGCGCAGGATTTTAAAGCGATTTTGAACACCCTACCCAAAGGGGCAACCATCCACCTCCATGTGGCTGGTTGCCCCTTTCTCTTACCCCCATAATGACCTCAAACGAGACATTAACATGACGGCATACGCATCCCAGCCGCTTTCTCCACAATGATTTACGTTCAGACGGAAACGTTCACTCGAGGCCCCAAAACCATTAACGGAACTCGCGCCAGAACATGACAATATGGCTCAACTGAGCAGATACGGAAAAAGCCATTCCCTTTCTTTTGCGAAAAGGAATGGCTTATCGGAATGTTAGTTAGCCCTCATCGTCGAAGGCCAAGCAACATGATTAGTCGCAGTTGGCGAGCTTGTTGTCAGAACCCAGCACGTCCTTGATCTTCTCCTCGTACATGTCAGTCATGTAAGCACGAGCCACCTTACCATACTGGCGAGGATCGAAGTAGTCAGGATGCAGAGCCAGCGTCTCACGCACACCAGCGGTGTAGGCCAGACGAGAGTCTGAGTCGATGTTGATCTTGCAAACAGCGCTCTTTGAAGCCTCGCGGAGCTGATCCTCGGGGATACCCACAGCGTTAGGCAGCTTGCCGCCATACTGGTTGATGATATCCACATAGTTCTGAGGAACTGATGAAGATCCGTGGAGCACGATGGGGAATCCGGGGAGCTTCTGCTCGATCTCGTGCAGCACATCGAATGCCAATGGAGGAGGAACCAGGCGGCCAGTCTTCGGGTCGCGTGTGCACTGCTCGGGCTTGAACTTGTAAGCACCGTGGCTGGTACCGATAGAGATGGCGAGGCTATCGCAACCAGAGCGCTGGCTGAAATCGATCACCTCCTCGGGCTTTGTGTAGTGGCTCTCCTCAGAAGCAACTTCGTCCTCAACACCAGCGAGCACGCCGAGCTCAGCCTCAACAGTAACGTCGAACTTGTGAGCATACTCTACGCACTTGCGAGTCAACTCGATGTTCTCCTCGTAAGGCTTGCTTGAACCGTCGATCATCACGCTTGAGAAGCCGAGGTCTACGCAGTCCTTCACCAGCTCGAACGTATCTCCGTGGTCGAGGTGGAGAACAATCTCAGGATGGTTGCAACCGAGGCTCTTGGCATACTCCACAGCACCCTGTGCCAGATAGCGCAGCAATGTGGGGTCAGCATAGGCGCGAGCACCCTTAGACACCTGCAGGATCACCGGGCTGCGAAGCTCTGAGCTTGCCTTGATGATAGCCTGAAGCTGCTCCAGGTTGTTGAAGTTGAATGCAGGAATAGCATAACCGCCATTGACGGCTCTCTTGAACATCTCGCGAGTGTTCACGAGACCCAGTTCTTTAAAATTAACTGCCATTTTATACAAATATTTAGAAATGAATAGTAATCTCTTTAATATCCAAATGCAAAAGTACCATTAAATTTTATTACTTACAAATGCAAAAGTGATTTTTATCGTTACATTATAATTAAAAAGGCTTAAATTCTCTTACCCCAAGGGGTCCTTTTTGATTTTGCAACCTTGGCGTTACATTCAGACGAAGCACTTTTTCATCTTTATCGATCAACCCTCCGAGCCATAGTCAATGGCGCCGGAGGGTCCGTGTCAGCGTTTCATATTGATGATGATGGTGACCGTTACGTCGGGATAAGGCCTCTCTTTCGATGGGTAGCGCAGGGTGTAAATGCGGTTTTGCTTGGCACCCTCCACCGTAACGATCATCGTGGTGTAACCGTCGGCGGTGGTCGTCACCACATCCTTTTGCCGACGCGCCTCTTCCTTGAACGTATCGATAAAATGCTGGGTTCGCAAGCCCGAGGCAGTGAGTCGCTTCACCACCTTCTCCACCTTGTGGGTCTTGGGGTTGCGCTTCACGGCCGTCACAAACGACGAGCCTCCCAGCGTGGAATATTGTTCCACCATACGGTCGATGCTGTTTTGCGCCGATGCCATGAGGCACGAGAGCGCCATCAGCACGACCAACAGATATTTCTTAGGCATGGTTTATTCGTTTAAGAGTCGTTCTATTTGTTTTCTTTGTTTAGGCGACAAGCCTTGCAGCACCTCCTGCTCTGCGTCGCCAATGACCTCTTGCGAGCGGGCGTGCGCCTCGATGCGGTCGGCGTCGGCGAGCAGCTGGCTCACCTCGTCCTTGATGCTTACCAGGTTGTCGGTTCGCTTGCCGTCTACAATCACATAACTTCCTTCGTAGGTCTTGGCCAACTGCTGGTTCTCCACCCTCACATAGCCCCACACTCCCGCCACAACAACGGCGGCAACGACGGCCGCTGCGGCCATCCAGCGCCTAACGAGGCGTAGTCGGCGGCGGGGCTTCTCGCTCACCGGGAGCGTCGCCATATCGCGGAAAAACTCGGCATACGGCTCCAGTTCGGGGTCCACGGGGCCTGCGAGGAAGCGGCGGCAGAGCTCCTGCTCCTCTTCGACGGTGGTCTCTCCATCAAGGAAACGATCGATTAGTTCCTGTGTGTTCATGATTGGGTTGTTGGGTTGTTATATTGTTTGAGCAACAGGCGGCGGGCCCGGCTCACCATCTGTCGCGCGGTGGCCTCGGCGATGCCCGTCAGCCGCGCGACGTCTTCGTACGACATGCCATCGGCGTGGCGCAGTCGGAACACCGTCTGCATATCCTCGGGCAGGTGACTTATGAGGCGTGCGATACGCTCGTAGCGTGGGTCGTCTACCGCCTCTGGACTGATGGCGAAGTTGAGTCCCTCAATGTCGACATGGGGCCGCAACTGCCGTAAGCGGTCGATGGCGAGATTGCGCGTGAGCACCTGCGCCAGATTCTTGACGTCGGGCTGCAGGCGGTCGCACATCTTCCACAGCCTGACGAGCACATCTTGCACCACGTCTTCGGCCTCGGAGGTGTCGTGAAGGTAACGGCACGCCGTGGCCAGCATGTTGCCGCGCAGGGCCTCCGCCATCTTCTGAAACTGGGTCTCGTCCATCGGCTACGGTCTAACGAATCAATATTGGTTGAGTTCGCTGGTGTCGATCTTCGCCAGTCCGCTGTTGTCCACATGGGTGTCGTCGGCCGTTCCCTTGATCTTCAGGGTGGCGTTGCCGCTGTTACTGGCTTTCAGCTCGTCGCACTCCACATAGACTGTAGTTTTTCCCACGCCGCTGTTCTCTATGTTGACTGTCTTTCCCTTGAAGCTTATCTTACTGTTCGACACGCCTGATAAATCGGCGTACAGCTTGTCGCCCGACACCGTGGTATTGATGTTGCCCACGCCCGAGACGTCGAAATGGGTGTCGTTGCAGTTTATCTGCTCCACATGAAACGAGGACACACCCGAGACCTTCAGGTTGAAATGGTCCACGTCGAGCTTGCTTGCATGAAACGAGCACACACCGCACACGTCCAGATCCGTCAGGTTGGGTGCCACAACAACGAGTTCGCAACCCTGGTGGCGCACCGTTCCCCTCTTGTCCTTGTTCTCCACATAGAGGCATCCCCCCTTCGTGTAGACGTTGAGGTTGTTAAGTTCGCGCGACGGACCTGTGGCGGTTACCGACACGTGGGGCCCCTGCGTGAAGCGGATGGTCGTCACGCCCGACTGTTCGATCCTGTCAAACGAGCCAACGTTGAAGGTACGGTGGTCGTCGGAGCCATCCACTACCGAAACATCGCTGGCAACTACGCGCTTGGCGCTACATGAGCTGAAAGCCAAGGCGAACAGGGTCACCAAGGCAAGGAGAAGAAGGTTTTTACTTTTCATACATTTGCTTGTTTTTGTTTCTCTTCTGCCTATAGTACGTTTGTCCCATGCGTTTTGTGACAAGGATAGGCAAAAAAAATGATGGCCGCCCCTCTTTTTTCAATCTCAGGGTTGGCACATCCACCAACACCAAGGCCGCACCCTGCTGGATGCGGCCTCGTAGGTTAATTCTCCCATGGATAGCGTGGCTTCGGCTTGGCCATGCCGCTATTGAACTTATAGCTCAGGTGCACCATCACATAGCGCGGCAAACTGTTGCGCCAGGTCTCCGTGCGGCCCTGCGAGTTGAGCGTCACGTCGGTGTTCTTCAACTGGGCAAGGATGTCGAAGGCGTCGAGCGAGAGGGTGAGCTTCTTCTTCAGGAAGCCACGGGTCAGACGTGCGTTCCACACCCACTCGCTGGTGTTCATCTGGTCGTCGTTGTATCCGCGTCGGTTGTAGGAGGTGAGGTCGCTCGACAACTCGAAGCTCCAGGGCAGGTGCACCATGCCCGAGAAGCGGAAGTTGTAGTTCCAGGCCGACACCTCGCTGAAGTCCTTGCGGTCGCTGGTGGCGTGCCGGTAGTTCACCGCAGGCGTAAGACTCAAGCGCAACCCTTCGCCCAACTGGTAGGTCAGGCCCACCGAGCCGCTGGCCGTCGTGTTGTGCACGTCGCTCCGCGTGTTGTCCATGCCCTCCACGGTGGTGAGGTCCACACTGTTGTTATAGTTCACATAAACGTTGCCCTGGAGTGTGAGGTGCTTCTTCTTGTCCAACACACGCTGGGCGAAGGCGTTGCCGCCCACCTGCCAGTTGCCATTGATGTTGCGTGGCTGGCTCGTCGTCACACCCGTCTGCTTGTCGTAAACCACGGCCGTGGCCAACGCATTGCGTGTAATGCTATAGTTGGCGCCCAGCGACAACATCGACTGGGTACGCATCTGGAACTTACCCCAATGAGCATTGACGCTATGGGTGCGGGCGTTCTTCAGGTTGGTGTTTCCAAGCGTCACATAGAGCGGATTGGCATCATCGCGGATGTCGAGCATCGAGGTCATGCCGGGCTGTGACTCTGAGGAGCGGTAATTGAAACTGGCGTAGACGTTGCCCGTGGAGTCGTTGAATTGGTACATCATGCCCAGGTTGGGCTGGAAGAGCACGTCGTGGCGCGACGTGTTATAGCTACGCTGACGGTAATAAACAAGATTATCATACTTGAACGACAGGCCCGGGTTGCCATAAGCCATAAATCGCGGGCGCTGCACACCGTCGCCCGAGCTGAACACGAACGAGACGTCGGCGTCATGCGTGCGCGTCATCTGGTCGCTCCAATAGCTGTTGTTGCCATCCTTCACGCTGAGCAGCGCCTCACGCGTAGAGGGCAACACACCCATGCCATACGAAAGGGAATCGTAGTCGGCCAACTGGTCGAGGCGGTAGAGGTCGTAGGTCTGCGAGTCGTAGCTCTGCTTGTACGCATATCTGGGGCGCACATAGAAGTTGCGCACTCCGGCGGAGTCGTTGATAAGGAAATGGGTGTACTCAGCCGTCAAACTGTAATCGTAGCTCTTGTTGGGCGACTGCGAGAACTGGTTGCGGTCGTCCTTCGCGCCTGTCGACAGGTAATCGATGCGGTTGAGCGCAAAGCGATCGTTGCTCGAGCGATTGTAATGGGCGTTGGCCTCAAGGCTGATGTTGTTCTGCGACCAGAGGTCTTCTCCCTTGCCCAGCTTGATACTATGGTTGAAATATCCTGAGAAGGACGTCGATTCACCTTGGTATTTGCCGGCGTTTCTCACACGGTTGATCACCGTCTGCATCAGGGCATGGTCGGCATTGGGCATGAAGATGCTGTCGAGGGCCGACATGCCCCAAGGTTTCTGGTTGAACCTGCCGCTCAAGCTGCTGTCCCAACCCTTGCTGTGCGAATGCGAGGCGTTCACATCACCAAACAACATGCTACGCTTAAACATCCGCGAAAACACATGGCGCGTATACAGCGTGTAGTTTTTGGAGCGATTGGCGTTGGTGCTCAGGTTATAATAGTCACCACCCGTGAGGAAGGTCTGCGCATTGGTTCGCGACGTGTTGTCGTTGTCTACGGCGGTGTAAGAGTTCGATGTCTTGTAATAATCGTCCTCGGTCTTGCCTTCGTAACGATATTCCAGGCCAAACTGCTTGCGGGCGGAAAGGCCACTGCCGGCATCGGGCAGGTCGCCCGTCACGTTGTCTTGTCCGGGCACCCGATAGTTGTTCACGTTGTTCACGTTGCCCGTGAGCGTGAGGCGCGACTTCTTTCCATAGAACATGGAGAACAGTCGGGCCTGGTAGCGGTCGCTCGAGCCAAGGGCGAGGTCCACGTTGCTGATGTTACCATGCTTGTATTGTTTCTTCAGGTTCACGTCGAGCACCAGTTCCTTGTCGCCCATGTCCACACCCTGGAAACGGCTCTCGCGGCCCGCCTTGTCGTACACCTTGATCTTGTCGACCGTGTAGGCGGGCAGGTTCTCCATCGCCTTGGAGGCATCGCCGTTGAAGAAGTCGCGGCCATCGACCAGCAATGAGCTTATCGTGCGGCCATTGACCTTGATCACGCCGTTCTCGAGCGTGGCACCCGGCATCTGCTGCACGAGCGCGTCGAGCATAGAGCCCTCGCTCAGGTTGAAGGCCGAGGCATCGTAAACCACCGTGTCGCCCTTCATCACCATCTTGATCTTGGTGGCTTTCACCACCACTTCGCTCAACTGGCGGGCGTTCTCCGCAAGCACGATGTCGTCGACACGCTGTTCGTTGGCGCGATCGGCCATCTTCACGTCCACCTTTTTATATTGGGTTTGATAGCCCAGCATCGACACGCGCAGCAAGTAGCTCTTGTTGTTCTCCACATCGAGCTCATAAACCCATTGCTTCCACCCCCAAAGCTGTACCTCCTTGGTTTGGGCAACACGGATAACCGAACTGTCGGCAATGGACAGCAATTCAACGGTGGCGCCCTCCAAGTCGCGGTGATCGGTGTCGACCACCTTACCGGTGATATGGCGGGCCTGGATGGTTGTGGCAACCATCAGTAGGAACAGTAAGAAAGTAAACTTACGTAGCATAATTGATATTTTTTCGTTCAAATGTAGATTGTACACAATTCGTGCAAAAGTATACAATTATACGTTTGACACCTATAACCATCAACGCGCATTAACATTTTACACAATGTTTTAACAAACATATACACATGGGCTTTATTGTTTTACACAGCATTTGTGATATTTAAAATATTATTAATTACAAAACACCATCATGGAAATAATATTTTTTTGATTAGTATGTAAGATCAAATAATAGTACTGATGCGATAAAATCGCATAGTTATTAAAATTCATCAAATAAAGTGA
>NZ_JAXVAE010000162.1:0-14741 GCF_037460745.1 Hallella sp.
AGCATTATAGTAAACCAGGGTAAAAACTGACAAGTGAAATCAGGAAAAGACAGTTAGGCATGTTTCGAGTTGCGATACCTACCTAACCGCACCTCGAAAGGCCATGTATCGAGGCTCGAAAGACCATGTATCGTAGCTCGGTTAGGCATGTTTCGCAGCGCAGAACGATTGATTTGGAACCACGAAATCCCACTTCTTACGCTAACATCCTGTTTGTCAACCGATTGCATAATAACGCTGAGAATCGCGCATTTCCGCCCAATGCTTCGGTCGTGGACAAAAACAGTGTAGATTTCAATATAGATTGTCGCCAAAATTCAAAGTCGTCCTACATGGGGAGCGACCCGCAAAAGTCAACCCAAACGGGCTGAAAGCCCAAAGAACGCCTAAGCCCTTGGGCAGGGTTGCGCCGATGTCGTTACAACCGTTTGAAGAAACCCTTCACACCTGTTACAATGCGGTTGCACACCTCGGGCGGTCGGTTCGCCTGAGCCCATGCCCCATATTTCATCTTAGCGAAATTGCTTCTTGATAATAATAAATCGCCGTTTCTTGCGTTAAGATCTATATATGAACCGTAGATTTCTGTTTCTCCTTGCGCTCCTCGCCACGGCCTTAGGCTGCGTGGCGCAGACGTTCACCCTCCGTGGCCGCATAACCGACGGTGAGGGCAACCCTGTGGAGTTTGCGTCGGTGACGTGCCCCAGCCAAGGCCGCGCCACCGTTACCTCGCTGCAAGGCCAGTATGAGCTGAAGCTGCTCTCGGCCGACTCGGTGGTGGTGAAGTTCTCCATGCTTGGCTACCGCTCCAAGACCCGCGTGCTCCGCCGCCCCAAGGGCACCCAAACGCTACAGGTAACGCTCAGCGAACAGGCCAACACGTTGGGCGAGGTGACCGTGGCGGGGCAAAAAATTCAGAGTGGGCAGACGCAAGACATCAGCACCAAGCCGCTCCGCAGCCTGCCCTCCACCACGGGCAACGCCGTGGAGGAGCTCATTCAGAGCCAGGCGGGCGTGTCGACCCACTCGGAGCTCTCGTCGCAATATAACGTGCGGGGCGGATCGTTTGACGAGAATTCGGTTTACATCAACTCCGTGGAGGTGTATCGGCCCTTCCTTGTGCGCAGCGGGCAGCAAGAGGGCCTGTCGGTGATCAACCCCGACATGGTGGAGCGCATAGGCTTCTCGACGGGTGGCTTCGAGGCCAAGTATGGCGACAAGATGTCGTCGGCGCTCAACATCACCTACCGCCGCCCCAAGCGCTTTGAGGCCACGGCCGCCGCCTCGCTCTTGGGGGGAAGCGCCTACGTGGGCTTCTCCAACAAGAAGTTGGCGTGGGCCAACGGCGTGCGCTACAAAACCACAAAGTACCTGCTGGGATCGCTGGAGACCAAGGGCGAATACAAGCCCAACTTCCTCGACTACCAGACCTACCTGAGCTACAAGCCCAACAAGCGCTGGACGGTCGACTTCATTGGCAACATCTCCGACAACCATTACAACTTCCACCCCGAGGACCGCGAAACGAAGTTTGGCACCATGGAGAGCGTGCGCTCGTTCCGCGTTTACTTCGACGGCCAGGAGAAAGACCGCTTCCGCACGTTCTTCGGCACGCTGGGCATAACGCGCCATCTGGGCGATTCCACCTCGGTATCGCTCCTCGGTTCGTCGTTCTCGACGAGCGAGCAGGAGCGTTACGACATACAGGGGCAGTATTGGCTCACACAGACCGAGACCTCAGAGAACCTCGGCGTGGGAACCTACTTTGAGCATGCGCGCAACTACCTGAAGGCGCATGTGGAGAGCGTGAAGCTGCTGCTGAAGCACACCGCCAAGCAGCACGACGTGGAGGCGGGACTGACATGGAAGCAAGAGCATATTGAGGAGAACTCGGTGGAGTATGAGATGCGCGACTCGGCGGGCTATAGCGTGCCCCACACAGGCAAGGACCTCTTCATGATCTATTCGCTCCGGGCACGCAACGAGCTCAACGCCAACCGCCTGGAGACCTACGTGCAAGACACGTGGCGCTTCCGCTCAGCGGGCGAGCACACGCTCTTCACGCTCAACTATGGCTTGCGCTTCTCGCATTGGAACTACAACAAGGAGTCGATCCTGTCGCCACGCGTGTCGCTGGGCATCACGCCCTCTTTCAACCACAACGTCACGCTGCGCTTCGCCACGGGACTCTACTACCAGGCGCCCTTCTTCAAGGAGCTGCGCGACACGTCGACGGTGGCGGGGGTGACCCGCGCCACGCTCAACCGCAAGATCAAGAGCCAGCGCTCCATCCACTTCATAGCGGGCATGGATTACCGCTTCAACATGAACAACCGGCCGTTTAAGTTTACCGCCGAGCTCTACTATAAGTTGCTGGGCAACGTGGTGCCCTACTCCATCAACAACGTGAAGGTGGTTTACTATGGCAGCAACGAGGCGTCGGGGCATGCCGCCGGACTCGACCTGAAGCTCTTCGGCGAGTTTGTGCCCGGCACCGACTCGTGGGTAACGCTGTCGGTCATGGACACGAAGATGAAACTCAACGGTGTGAAGGTGCCCATGCCCACCGACCAGCGCTACGCCCTGAACCTTTTCTTCACCGATTATTTCCCTGGCACCACGAGGTGGAAGATGAGCCTCAAACTGGCCTACGCCGACGGCCTGCCCTTCTCGGCGCCCCACCGCGAGTTGGAAACCAACACCTTCCGGGCCGCCGCGTATAAGCGCGCCGATATCGGCATGAGCTATCGGGTGCTCAACAATGAGCACCGCGAGCGCAAGAGCATCTTCCGCAACATCTGGCTGAGCCTCGACTGCCTCAACCTGTTGGGCATCAACAACGTAAACTCCTACTACTGGGTGACCGACGTGACCAACCAGCAATATGCGGTGCCCAACTACCTCACGGGCCGACAAATCAACGCCCGCCTGCTGTTCGAGTTTTAACCCCAATGGGGGTGTTTACACATATACCACAAAGGGCTGCGTTAGCGGACCAACGCCAACAACCCACCCCTACGACAAACGGGCTGCAAGCACTATGCTTACAGCCCGTTTGCCGTATCTTGTGGTTTTCTTATTTCGCTTGCAGGGCGCGCGTGGCGTTGAGCACAGCCAGCACCATGACGCCCACATCGCCAAACACCGCAAGCGGCATGCCAGCCCATCCACACGCCGCCAAGGCCAGGATGGCCACCTTGACCACAATGGCAAACCATGCGTTTTGGTGCGCTATGCCAATGGTGTGGCGCGCTATGTGGATGGCCATGGCTATCTTAGAGGGCTTGTCGTCCATGAGCACCACGTCGGCGGCCTCAATGGCAGCGTCGCTACCCATGGCACCCATGGCAATGCCCACATCGGCGCGAGCCAGCACAGGCGCGTCGTTGATGCCGTCGCCCACAAAGGCCAGGGTCGACGCGGCAAGCTGCTGACGGAGCAAGCGCTCCACCTGCGCCACCTTGTCGGCAGGCATCAGTTCGGCGTGGGTCTCATCTATACCCACCTTACGCGCCACCTCGTGGGCCACCTGCTGATGGTCGCCTGTGAGCATCACCGTACGCGCCACGCCCAACGCCTTCAGGTCGGCGATGGCTTGCGCCGCATCGGCCTTCACCTGGTCGGCAATCACCACATGGCCCGCATAGCTGCCATCGACCGCCACATGCGCCACGGTGCCCACATGGCCTTGGCATTTCTCACACACACCGACCGTGGCGCCCACAGCCTCCATCATACGCTCGTTGCCCACGCAAACCGCATGGCCATTCACCACGGCCTTGACACCCTGTCCGGCCACCTCCTGCACATCGCCAACGGTGCAACCGTCGTGCTCGCCAGGATAAGCCTCGCGCAAGGCTGCGGCAATGGGATGGGTGGAATAGCGCTCCACATGGGCGGCCAAATGCAACAACCCCTCGGGGCTGAGCTTCTCGGGATGCACGGCGCTCACGGAGAATATGCCCTTGGTGAGCGTGCCGGTCTTGTCGAACACCACCGTACCGGTCTTGGCCAGCGTGTCCATATAGTTGCCTCCCTTGATGAGGATGCCCTTGCGCGCCGCACCACCGATGCCGCCAAAGAAGGTGAGCGGCACCGAGATGACCAGGGCACACGGACAACTCACCACAAGGAACGTCAATGCGCGATAGAGCCACACAGCGAAGCCCTCGGCGTAGCTCTCCATGAAGAAGGGCGGAATGAGGGCCAAGGCCAGCGCCAACACCACCACGATGGGCGTATAAACATGGGCAAACTTATGGATGAATGTCTCGCTCTTCGACTTGTTCTGGCTTGAGCGCTCCACCAATTCAATGATCTTGGTGGCTGTCGACTCGCCAAACGCCTTGCGCACCTCCATGCGCACCACGCCCGAGAGGTTAACGCATCCCGACACCACTTCGTCGCCTTGCGTCACACGTCGGGGCACGCTCTCGCCCGTAAGGGCCACGGTGTTGAGGCTCGACGCACCCTCGACCACCACGCCATCAAGCGGCACACGCTCGCCAGGGCGCACCACGATGGTCTCGCCCACAGCCACGGTGTCAGGGGCCACGGTCAGCTCCTCGCCCCCTCGCACCACATGGGCCGTATCGGGCCTGATGTCCATCATCTTGGCAATGGAGTGGCGACTCTTGTGTTCGGCGTAATGCTCAAAGAGCTCGCCCACTTGGAAAAACAACATGACAAACACCGCCTCGGCAAACTGCACCTCGGCACCCGGCAGGAAACCGATGAGCAACGCACCGATGGTGGCTATGGCCATAAGGAAATCCTCGTCGAAGGGGTCGCCCTCGCAAATGCCCTCCCAAGCCTCGGCCAGCACATCGTAACCAATGAGCAGATAAGGTATGAGGTAGACGATCAACTGTTGCCACACGGGCATGGGCACGCTACGGGTAAGCAGCCACGCGCCCAGCAGCAACGCGGCCGACATGATTACTCTTAATAATTTCTGGTTCATATTATCAGTCGTTTGTAATTGCCGGCAAAGGTATGCAATTACACCTGCAACCAGGTTGCAAAGTGAGTGGGAAGGCCCATGTAACGGTCTACAACAAGGTGCGGCGTAGTGTTAAAGATTGATAATTTGGTGAGCTATATTTGCTCACTGGCAGGCGTCTTGTGCAATTTTTAGTAACTTTGCATCATAAACACACACGGGCTGCCCAACACTTGTGGCTGCCCCCAAATGAACCATACTATTTATGAGCAAACTGATTATCAACTCCTACGAGGAGTTTGCCGCCTACGAGGGCAAGAAGCTCGGCGAGTCGGAGTGGCTGGAAGTGGACCAGAACCGCATCAACCAATTTGCCGACGCCACACTCGACCACCAGTGGATTCACGTCGACACGGAGCGCGCCAAGGAGGAGAGCCCCTATCACAGCACCATAGCCCATGGCTACCTGACGCTCTCGCTCCTGCCTTACATGTGGAACCAGATCATCGAGGTGCACAACCTGAAGATGATGGTTAACTATGGCATGGACAACATGAAGTTTGGCGTGCCAGTCATTACAGGCAGCCGCGTGCGCCTCGTGACCACGCTCTCTAAGATAGAGAACCTCCGTGGCATCTGCAAGGTGACCATCAAGTTCGCCATCGAGGTGGAAGGCCAGCGCAAGCCAGCGCTCACGGGTAACGCCATGTTCCTCTATTACTTTTCATAATGGGGAATGTTGAATGGGATCTCTACCATTCAACATAAAGAAATCGCCCTCGCAGCACACAAGCTGCGAGGGCGATTTCTTTATCCCCCCATCGATCATCAGACCGACAGGGGAAGATTATTAGGATGCCATAGCTCCTTTCAATGAGCTATTTGGGATTACTTCTTCAGCATTTCCTCCACGGCGCGACGCAGTTGCTGGTCGTCGCCAGAGAGTTGCTGCTCAGGCGTGTTGTACACGGTGATGTCGGGAATGAGCGTTTGGTTCTCGCCATACTTGCCGTCCATGCCGAGGCATCCCACCTGCGGAATGCCAAACACGGTCTGTCCATCGAGCATGGTTTCCCACCACACGGCGGTCATGGTGCCTGCCACGGGCGCACCGATCACGGGACCGATGCCAAGCTTCTGGTAGACATAGGGGAAGCCGTGGCCGTTACTGTAGTCGTCCTCGCAGACGAGCACACACGAGGGCTTGACCCACTTGTTCCAAGGATCCCAACCGATAAACTGGCCTCGGGGCACGAAGCTCTGGTACTGGCGGCCGCTAAGCAGCGTGCAGAGGTCGTCGTGGAGCCATCCACCACCATTGTGGCGCTCGTCGACGATGACGGCCTTCTTCTGGCGGTTGGAGTCGCTGAGCAACTCGGAGAACACGGTGCGGAAACTCTCAGAGTCCATGGCCTTCACGTGGACGTAGGCAATCTGGCCGTTCGACCACTTGTCGACCATGGCCTTGTTGCGGTCCACCCAACGGCGATAGAGCAACTTGCTCTGCTCACCACTGCTGATGGGCTTCACCACCACTTCGCGGCCGCCCTTCAGCATGACACGCACGGGGCGTCCCACCTTGCCGTCGAGCATGGCGTTGTAGTCCTTGCCGGCCTCGATCTTCTCGCCATCGATGGCCTCGATGATGTCGCCAGCCTTCACCTTCGTGTTGCGCACGTCGAACGGACCACGGCGCAGCACCTCCTGAACCTTCAGGCCATCGCCCTCGTAAGCGGGGTCGAAGAAGAGGCCGAGGCATGCTGTGGACAGGGTGTAGCCATTGCCCCAATAGGTGGAACCCGTGTGGCTAACGTTCAACTCGCCCAACAGCTCAGAGAGCATCTCGCTGAAATCGAATCCGTTATTGATGTAAGGCAGGAATTTCTCGTAGGTGGTGCGGTAGTAATCCCACTGCACTCCGTTGAGGTCCTCCACATAGAGCTTGTCCTTCACCTGCTGCCAGGCGTGGCTGAACATGTATGCGCGCTCCTGGTTGGGGCGGTAGTTGAAGCGGGCCTCGAAGCCGATGTTGGTGGTCTGCGAGTTGGCGAGCGTGAACTTTCGGATGCTGCCGCCACAGAGATAGAGGTTCTTCACATCCTTGTCGGGCACCACTTGTCCGCCGATGTTCTTGGCCACGAGCTGTGTGCGGCCCTCGCGGAGGTCGTGCTTCCAGAGGTCTGATCCGCCCTCGAAGCGTGCCTGGTAGTACAAAGTGCTACCATCGGTGGTGAGCACAGCGTCGCCCATGTGCGAAGAGTTGACGGTGAGGCGAATCACGCGGTCGCGGCAATTGTCGAGATCGAGCTGCAAAGCCTCCACCTTCTCGGGCTTGACAGGCTCAGCCGAGGCGGTCTTGGCCTTGTCCTTAGCCTTCTTCTCGTCGTCCTTCTCCTTTTTCTCTTCCTTCTTCTGCTCCTCCTTGCTGGTCTCCTTCCAGCGAGCATACTCCTCCTTGCTCATGCGGAACTGGTCGTAGGCGTCGACATCGAAGAACATGATGTAGGCGTCATCCTCCGTTCCCCATGAGCCATGGCTGCGGTAACCGGCACGGTCGCTCTGGAAGAGCATGGCCTTTCCGCCGAGCACCCACTTGCCGTTGGTGTCGTTGTAGCCACTGTTGGTGATGTTGCGAATCTCGCCCTTGCCGTCTGCAGGCACGAGGGCAATGTCGCGGTTGTTCCATCCGCCTGTGCCGATGTAGCTGGCCAGCAGCCAGCGACTGTCGGGGCTCCATGAGAACCACTGGTCGCCGTCGGAATAACTATACATGTACTTGCCATCCATGAGTTGGCGCACCTTGTGGCTCTTCACGTCGACTGCGCAGAGGCGTGTGCGGTCTTCGAGGAAGGCCACGCTCTTTCCGTCGGGGCTATACATGGGTTGGAAGCTGGTCTTGTTCGACTTCACCAGCTGCTCCTCCTCAATCTCGGTGGCGTAGGTGAACAGATCCTCCTTCTTGTTCTTGATGGTGCTCTGGTAGATTTGCCAAAGGCCATTGCGCTCGGCGGCGTAGACGATGCTGCGTCCGTCGGGCGAGAAGTCGATGGAACGCTCCTGCTCGGGCGTGTCGGTGATCTGCTTGGTGGTGTTATAGTCGACGCTGGTCACATACACGTCGCCGTGCATGACAAACGCAATCTCCTTTCCGTTGGGCGAGACGGCAATCTCCGAGGCACCCGAATAGCGGAGCTGGCGATCGAGCTCAGCATCGATGCGGTCGGCGGTGACACTCACGCTCACCTTACGGGGCTCCTCACCCTCGCGCAGGGTGTAGAGCTCGCCGTCGTAGCCAAACGAGAGCGTGCCGTCGTTGGCGCGTGTGAGGAAGCGCACGGGGTTGCCCTTGAAGTGGGTGAGCTGCTGCTTGGCCGTGCCGTCCACGCTGGCGCGGTACACGTTGAACGTTCCATCCTCCTCACTCAGATAATAATAGGCGTCGCCATTGCCCCACACGGGGTCGCGGTCCTCACCGGCGAAGGAGGTGAGCTTGCGGTATTTGCCGTCGCGAAGCAACCAGATGTCGCGTGTGATGGGCGAGGTGTGGTGCTTGCGCCACTGGTCCTCCGATCCCTTTTGGTCGTAATAGAGCACGTCGCCCTTGCTGTTGATGCTGGGCGCTTTCAGCGTGAGCTCCGAATAGAGCTTGGGGCGGCCGCCATTGACGCTGACGCTATAGATCTGCGGGAAATTGCCATTGGCGAAGAAGATGCTCTGGGCCGTGGGCATGACCTGCGACTCGAAGAGCACATGGTCGTTGTCGAGGAAGGCCACGGGGGTCTCCGATCCGCTGTTGGTGGTGAGCCTGTGGGGCGCCCCACCCTCGCGTGGCATGATCCACACGTCGCGACTTCCCTCACGTGTCGACACGAAGGCTATGTTCTTACTGTCGGGACTCCACACGGGATAACTGTCGTAGGCGGAATGGGTGGTGAGTTGCTTGGCCTGTCCTCCGGCTACGGGCACGGTCCAAATGTCGCCCTTATAGGCAAAGGCAATCTGGCTACCGTCGGGTGAGATGGCGCTATGGCGCATCCACAGTGGGTTTTGTTGTGCCATGGCCGCCGAACTGATGGCAAGCGCTGCGATGGCAAGAAGATGTCTTTTCATAGATTATAGATGTGTGAGTTGGAAACGAAGCCGCCCACCACCCCCTTCTCTTATAGCAGCAGAAGGGAGGGGTAGGCGGAAAAAGGGCCCACTCTTAGATGAGCGTGCGGATGAAGTTATCCATCATGTCGTAGTTGTCGGTAACACGATGGTAGAGCGCTTGCTGGTTGCGTGTGCGCACCAGGTTGTGCTCAGGATAAGCAATCTTATAATAGGTGTCGCCATTCAGGTAGTCGGCGAAGAAGCGCACGCACTGCATGAAGGGGAAGAGGGCCACGGCATAGGGCAGGTTCTCGACCTCAACGGGTGTGAGGAACGAACGTGCCGACTCTATGTAACCCTCGGTGAAGGCGCGGAAGATGTCCTGGTTGAAGCCCACGTTCTCGATCTTGGGATCGTCCTCTGCCACGAAGTTGGCACCTGTGCGGAGGAAGTCGCCATAGTCGGAGAACACGAAGCTTGGCATGACGGTGTCGAGGTCGATGACGCAAAGCACGTTGCCCTGCTTGTCGTACATCATGTTGTTGACCTTCGTGTCGCAATGGCAGATGCGCTTCGGCAACTTGCCCTCGCGGAAGAGGCGCTCGGCCTTGCACATCTCGTGCATGTCCTTCTGGAGGTCGGCGATGATGTCGGCCACGCCAGCCACACGTCCGGCCTTGTCCTGCTCGATGGCCTCCTGCAACTGGCGTGCGCGGAGCTCCATGTTGTGGAAGTCGGGGATGGTCTCGCCCAACTGCTCAGGCAGGTCGACGAGCATGCTCTCAAACTCGCCGAACGCCTTTCCGGCGTTGCGCGACGAGGTGGGATCCACCTGCTCGTAAGTGACAGCGTCGGGGATGAACACCGAGACGCGCCAGTAGCGGCCCTCGTTGTCGAGGTAATAGGTCTTTCCCTGCTGTGTGGGCACGAAGCGCAGCACCTTGCGATCGATGTCGTCGGCGCCGGCAGCCTCGAGCTTGCGACGGATGTGACCGGTCACAGCTTCGATGTTATGCTGCAAGAGGTCGACGTCGGTAAAGATATTGTTGTTGATGCGCTGGAGCACGTAGTCGGGTGCGTCGCCCTCGGTCACCACACGGAAGGTGTCATTGATCAGGCCATTGCCAAGCGGCTTCACGCTTTCCACCTTTCCCTCAATGAGGAACTGCGAAAGGATGTTGTCTAAGTTGAATGTAGACATAATGTTAGGTTATTTATAGGTGATTAGGTTGTGAGGGCGCCAACAAGGCGCCTCTCACATGATATTTGTTGGTTTAATACTCGTCGACCTTGAGGTTCTTGCGATAGTCCTTGAGCGCCTTCTTCAGCTCCTTGGTGATCTTCTCGTAACCCTTCTTGCCGTAGAGGTTGTTGAGCTCGTTGGGGTCGTTCTGCATGTCGTAGAGCTCCTCGTAGTCCACAGTGTCGTGGTCGCCCTCCATGGGAGCGCCATAGAAGTGGATGAGCTTATAGCGGTCGGTGCGCACACCGTCGTGACGGCGCACGTGGTGCTCTGCGGGATAGTCGTAATAGTGGTAGTAGATGCTCTGGCGCCAATCCTGACCCTTACCATCGAAGAGGTCGAGGAATGAGCGTCCCGACATGGTCTCGGGCTTCGCCACGCCAGCCACGTCGAGCAGCGTCGGCGCAAAGTCGATGTTCTGCACCAAGTGCTTGTCGACCGTTCCGGGCTTGATGGCCTTCGGATAGCGCACCACCAGCGGTGTGCGGAGGCTCTCCTCATACATGAAGCGCTTGTCGAACCATCCGTGCTCACCCATGTAGAATCCTTGGTCGGAGCAGTAAACGAGGATGGTGTTGTCGAGCAGGTTGTGGTTCTTCAGGTATTCGTAGATTTCACCCACGCTCTCATCCACCGAGTGGATGGTAGAGAGGTAATCGTGCATGTAGCGCTGATATTTCCACACCGTCAGGGCGCTATCGGTGAGGTGGGCGTCGAGCATGGCGCGGTTGCGGGGACTGTAGTAGGCGTCCCAGGCCTGCTTCTGCAGGCGGTCCATACGGTCGAGCATGCGGGTGCGCATGGCGTTGTCGACCTCAAACACCTTGTTGTCGTAGGCCAGCTGCATGTGGCGTGCGATGGTCATCTCCTGCTGCGAAGCGCAGGTGCCGCGTGTGGCGTAATCGTCCCAGAAGGTGGTGGGCAGGGGGAACTCTACCTTGTCGTAGAGGCCCAGATATTTCAGGTTGGGCATCCAGGTGCGGTGGGGTGCCTTGTGCTCCACGAGCAGGAAGAAAGGCTTCTGCTCATCGCGCTGGTTGAGGAACTCCACGGCATGCTCGGTAACGATGTCGGTGGCGTAGCCCTGCTCGCGCTCATACTTGCCGTTCGAGTCGTGTGAGAGGACGAGTGGGTTGTAGTAGTCGCCCTGGCCTTCGAAGATGCGGAAGAAGTCGAAACCCTTCGGGCGGCACTGCATGTGCCACTTACCCACAACACCCGTCTGATAGCCGGCGTCTTGCAGGAGCTCAGACACGAAGGTCTTGGTGGAATCGATACCCTTGCCGAGGGTGCGCTGGCCATTCTGGTGACTGTAGAGTCCGGTGAGCAGACAAGCTCTGGCGGGAGTGGAGAGCGAGTTCTCCACGAAGGCGTCGTCGAAGCGTGCGCCCTCGTTAGCCAAACGGTCGATGTTGGGCGTGGGTGCCAGTTTCGACACCTCGCTGCCATAGGCCGAGATGGTTTGGAACGAGTGGTCATCGGTGATGATGAACACAATGTTAGGTCGCTGCGTCTGTGCAGCGGCATGCAGTCCGCATCCTGCCATGAGCATTGCGGAATAGAAACGCATGTTGTCCGATTTCATTAGCTATTAGGTATTATTCATTGGGATGCCCGCACGGGTGCCCATAATTTGTTGCAAAGTTAATACAAAAAGGTGAACCATGAAACCTTTTCGCCCATTTCTTTTCCTCAAAGCGCGCAATTCTTTCGAAAGTGTCGCTCCCATGTGCGCAGCCTTCCATCCCATTGGGAACGAGAAGAAGGGTGCGGAGGAAGGGATAGGGAGCCATCCGACATCTGGATTAATAAAAGTCACACATAAGTAATTACGCTCAGATGCGGTCGCTCGGCTCTGCCGCTTTCATTAGAAAGAACGGCAAACCCGACATAGTCCGTGGCAGGAGCTAAAAAAACAACGGTATTTATTGGATTGTTATTCAGATTTACTATCTTTGCAAAGGTATATGAACCTATAGAACAACTAAGCATTTATGGGAAAAATCATCACGGCGAAAGATCTTCTGAAAGAGAAGGGATTCGTTCTGAACAAGTTCGACACAACGGGCTTCATGAACACCGTAGCGGAGTATTTCTCCGAGCGCGACATCAACAGCAAACTTGTGGTGTTCCTCCAGCGGTTCCTTGACATCAAGACAAACGAGGAGGTTGAGAGGATGAAGACGGACGGAGAGTACGGATGGGACTATCACGAGTATTGGAACCTGTCAGACGACGAAAGGGAGCGCGGATGGAAATTCATGAACATAGACTCCGACAAGGCGTTTGAATACAGTCTTCGCAACTATGGCTCGGAAGGGTTCTCCAACTACGCGTCAAGGATTAGTAGCCATGTGTTGTATTCATCCACATATATTGTTGTCGACAAGCCTTTCTACGAGAACAGCCTCTCGATGTTGCGCATAATGGGAGGGTATGTCGTTGAGAAGAAGAGGGGCAAACTGTCCGGCGTGGCAACCGTGTCTCTCGTCTAAGGGCGTTTGGCCAACACACGTACGCTTGGCGGAACAGGCGTGCGGTATAACCGACGAGGTGTCCGTATTTTCGAACGGCAAGACGAAGGTCGGGAAGAAGTACCTGTTCATTGCGACACACAGGTCGCAGGACCTTCGCAACGCTCCCGTCGCTCAAGGGTTGCCCATTGGAGCAGATTGCCATCATGATGGGCCACATAAGCGGAAATGTACCGAACATCACAATGACATCAAACTATATCTCTGCTCGAAAGAAAATCAGCAAACAGGTGCTAGCGTTGTTTAGCTAACATTCTATAACCATTTAATTTTCATCAATTATGAAGTATGTGATTTATTTCATCGACGAGGCCAACCAAGCGTCTCGCGTAGACTGCCAAAGCAGCCTCGAGTATGCGGAGTCGCACATCCGTTTCCTGATTGGAAACAAGAAGATTGTTGACGACAAGCGCGAGTGCGGTGCGGATGCGCACGTGGCCCGCTACGAGGTGTACGAGGACGACATCTTGTCTCTCGACGACAAGGGAGAGGTTGTCGATTTCAACGACCCAGTATACGTGTCGCCATGGTTCTGCGTTGATTAAATGAGCCAAAGCTGCGCTATCGGCTTGACGGGCATTTATAACAAAACTATCTAACTAACAAATCGACAGAAAGGAGGAAGATAAACCCTGACATTTCTCATCGCAATCTAGATTATCTGCACAATTTTCGATTGTGCAACAGGCCGCAACAAGTAACAACTAACATTTCTAACAACAATCTAACGTCAAAGGGAATACGAAACGAATTACAAAGCCGAAGGCCTCGAGATCTTCGGCAAGGAGAACGTGAAGGCCTCCATATTCCAAGGAACAGGGCCAACGAGTAGAACCATAAGCCCGGCGTTCGAGACCCACGACCACATCGGAAAAACGGAGTATACAGGCGAACCTGCCACCATGGACGGCTAGGCAAGATGAACGCCTTCTGACATCTCATGCCAGAGGAGGAAACGACACGGATTCATCCAACAGGACCGTTGGTACGCCGTCCGAGGTCAAATAAACTATTCGTTATGAAAGTCGTCTGAGATCAGAACTATTAAAGTGATACGGACTGCAAATATTTCCAAATGTCGGATGAGTCGGAAAAGAGAGGATATCGGACGAACCTTACTCAACGGCAAGCACCACGCTCTTCTACGACAGGAGTGCTGGCCGCCAATGGAAAGCGTCACCATTCCGGGCGCAGCCTCTATCCTGCCTTATTCAAATATCGCAACAATCTATATTGAAATCTACATTGTTTTTTACGACCGACCATGCCTTCGGTCGCAAATACGCGATTCTCACGCAAGTTTCGTAACCACCTGACCACTAACACCTTACCACTCCGAGAGCTCATTCAACGCCCCAAAATTCACCTTCCGCATTGCGAAACATGGTCTTTCGCATTGCGAAACATGCCTAACCTCACCTCGGAACATGCCCAATCGAGGCTCGAAAGATGGCCAATCGCAAGTCGGAAGATGCCTAACGGCAAATTGGGAAGTCGGTTTTTGGTCGCACATCTCGCAAAATCCGCGTTTTCGTGCGCTATTTCACGCAAAATCATCTACCAACTTTTTCACCAAAAAGCAGGACAAACGCCTTTGCGTTTTGCAACCGTCAGTTCACCCGTCGCCCATGGTCCAACGCTCCGCGCACAACCTATTGCGGCTAAATAACGGTTCGTATCTCCCCGAACAAGTATAGCCTCAGACGATGTTCCGGGCGCTAATCGCTCATTATTGTTGTCCCCCTATTTTCTCTTACGCCGAATGTTTTTATATTAAGCCTCAGACGGCGTAACAACAAATTACACGAATTTTCGAATTTTTTCTAATTGCGTTAGCTAAATTCGTTGAAATTGGTAATCATAAAACGATTACACTAATTCGCTTTCTATGTTAAAATCCAAATATTTTGACCATTATTTTTAATTTATG
>NZ_JAXVAE010000163.1:0-14649 GCF_037460745.1 Hallella sp.
GTATCTGCCGCGCGCTGAGCAAGGAGCACCGGGCAGCATCAAGGACTGCAAGGTGTTTGTGTACTAAGAAGCGCTTGGGAGACCAACGCCAAGATACAACGGGGAGGTATCGCTTACGGAGCGATACCTCCTTTTTTTTACTGCCCTACGCAGCATACAGACGAGAGCACAGCAGGAATACCGAAGGGCGTGTCGAAAGTAAAACACACAGATCGCGCCGTCGGCGCAGCAGATAGAACAGATTTTTCGCATGCGGAGTGAATCGCATCTGTGCAAATCGGTGAGAAGCCAATCGGCACGTCCCGAAGGGACAGAAGTTCATAGCCCAGGGCAAGCGAAGCGACACCCTGGGTATAAGATGCCGTGTAGCTTACGCCCTGCAAGGGCAAAAGTACTGAAACAGAGCGTGTTGTGTTTACTTTTGCCCTTGCAGGGCGTGGTGTAATGTGGCGGTTTACCCAGGGTGTCGCTTCGCTTGCCCTGGGCTATGGAGGTCATTGGGCTTTCAGCCCGCGTAATTTGCCTTTTGACGCTCCTTCATGGGGAAATGAACATTTACGAGCTTCTCGCAAATGAGAAAGATTGTGCTTGACACAAACTGCTTACTAATGAAATGAAAAAAATGGCATCCCCGGGGATTGGAGATGCCATTGGAAAAAAGGGATCTTTATTAGATATTATTTAGACTCGTCGTCCCACATGTTCCATGCGTTGACGTGCTCCTTGGAGAGCGACTCCTCACCTTTGATCGTCTCGTCGGTAGATTTGTCGTGTGAAGGAATCGACGTGCATATCATGTTGCTTACGGCCACTCTCACCACTACGGTCTGAGGGCGGCAGATATATGTTTTCTTATCATTCATAACCAATGATGCTATAGTTTGCTTGATGTTATCCTAATTTCATGAGATGGAAGTTACTTCACCAGTAGCTTGCGCACCGAGCCGTCGCTCATGCGAACGATGTTGATGCCGCGCACCATCTTACTGCGCTTGTCGCCGGCAATGCCATAGACGCCTGTGGCCTTGGCGTTGGTGGGCATTTCCACCTGGGCCACACCCGTGGCGTCGCTGAAAACCACCTTGGCCATGAGGCTCGCAGCCGTCTTGTCGCGAAGGATGTAAGCACGATAGGCAGGAATGTAGGAATCTTCGGCCAAGCGATAGAAGCCCACGCCAGCGGTCTTGTTGCCAAGCAACATATAGTTGTGGTTCTCAAAATCGAGGTTGCCGCCTGCGATGCGCTTGTAGGTGCCACTCAGGATGTTGTCGGCGGGAGCCGCAGCCTCAGCGTCGGTGCGTGTGAAGGTGTAGGTGCCGGGAGTCTCAGAGAAGAGCACTACGCCAACGCCCTGAGGCAGCACATCGCCCTCATAGCTTTTAAGGATCACCGAGCAGGGAGTGGCCTTGTCGTCGTACTTCGTGGCGGTAAACACCTTGACACCCGCAGGCACGATGCCGTTCCAAGGCAGGCATGTGGTGGCAAACTTGGCGTCGGTGATCTTCACGTTGAGACGCTCATACTCGGCGATCATATCCTGCAACTTTTTGATGTCGTCGGCGCTGCGAGAGTAGTTGGAGTTTTGGGTGTCTTGAAGGACGGATGAGAGCGGGGCGTCGAGGTCCTCGCGAGTGCCGAGCAAGCTGAGCGCCTTGTTGTAGAGGCCCACATAGGTGAGATAAGCCTGCTTCTGTTCCTCAGAGATGAGAAGCCAGTCGTTGTAGACATCTTTGGTCTCAGCAGCGGTATATATTTTCTTTCCTTTCTCCGTGGCAACGGTAAAGAAGTGGGTGCGCATATCTGAAAAAGTCACAAAATCCTTCAATCCGATGCGGTGGCTACCAGCGGTAATACCTGGCTCGTGGTTGTTGAACGTGGTGGCACCAGTTTCTGACACCACACCTTGTTGTGATTTCAACTGTCCCATTTGCAGACGATAACCATCCTCATTGCTAATGGTAAACTGATCGCCCCCATAGATATGCCAGATAGGAGCCTGCGTGATGTTGGTGACCACGGGGTCAAAGTCGTTGGACACGAAATAGTGGCTACCCACATTATAAAGATAGACCGCCTGATCGTTGCCCACCCATGTCTCACCGCGCCAGAACGAATCGGAGGTGGCGGGAGCGTAGGTTGTGCCTTCAGCGCGGAACTCAACGACCACAGGCACGTGGTCGCCCAGCAGGGTGCCGTCGGCCTTGAGATAATTGTCGGCATCGAACACGATGGAGTTGGGGGTGAGCTGCATGCCACCGTGGGTGGGGTTAAGATAGAGAACCTTATCCACAATCTCGTTGGCAACATAAGCGCTCGACTTGGTGCGGTCGGCCTCAGGAACGACAAGCGCCTCGCTACCCAGCTCAGGATAGAGGCCGCCCTTGCACTTCTCCACCCACACATCGCTCACGGTGTAGTTGCCATCGGCCACGATGGGATTGGTGAAGAGGTTGAGGATGTCGTCGCGAGTGTAACGACTGTTGGTGTCGCCCATCACAATCTTCGGAAGACCGCTGTTGTTGGCAATGATGGCATCGCGAAGCTGCTCCCACTGTGAGGCGCGCGCCTTGTTGTCGGCATCGGAGGTCTCAGCATCCATGTGCATGATATAAAACTCCACAACGATGTTCTGGCCGAAGTTGACGCGGTAGTAACGGTAGCCCTTGGTGATGAGCTCGTCGGCGCCATCAGAGAAGTGACCATAGTTCTGGTTCCACGGAGCCCAGCTCTCAGCATCGAACGAGTAACCGTTCTTCACGAGAAACTGAAGGCCGTCGGTAGGGAAACGCAGCTTCATCAGGTCGACGTTACCCTCGTTGTTCAGCGCGATGCGTCCGCGCCATGTGCCCATCTGGTATTGGCCATCGAGACCCACCTTCAGGTCGCCATTGTAGTTGAAATCCTCGCTCAATCCGAGCACATCGATGCCACTCTTCACAATGTACTGGGCAATCTTCTGCGTTCCCTCGGAACCCGGTCCGTCAGGGTTGAGATTGATTCCTGCAAATTTCTGGGGAAGACCGTCCACATTGAGCGGGCACACCTTGAAGGTGGTCTGCACGGTGGTCTGCGCTGAAGCGCTTGCAACGGAAAGCATGGCTACGGCAGTCAACAAGGCACGCCGTGCCTTGCGAAACACATTTTTGATAGTTAAGTTCATCTTTTGATAGTTATAGTATCCTAAAGTTCTTTTTTGGCAGGGGCCCTTCACGGGTCGAACACATTTTTGATGACTATTAATCCAACTGCAAAGTTACATATATTGGCAAAATCTCGCAAGCAGATAAGCGGAAAAGATGAAAAAAGTTACACAAACGGGACACGAATGTAACACGAACGTAACATGAAGGAAACATAAGGGAGACAAGATTGTTTTGGTTGAGCTAAAGGTAAAGAGCCCAACTTGCTCGGGCTACGCCACGCAGAGAAAACGAAGAATGAGGAGAAAACAAAATGGCCGCCAACACTCTTTTGGAGCGTTGGCGGCCATCGGGTTATAGAGAGTCTATATAAAGACTGGATTATTGCTCTTCAGCCTGGTTGGCGAAGTCGAGGACGTTCTTCTTGTTGGCCTCCATGCGGTCGTACTCCTCACGTGAACCAACAATGATCTTCTCCCAACGACGAAGACCTGTACCGGCAGGGATGAGGTGACCGCAGATAACGTTCTCCTTCATGCCCTCCAAATGGTCGACCTTACCGCGGATAGCGGCCTCGTTGAGCACCTTCGTGGTCTCCTGGAACGATGCGGCACTCATGAAGCTCTTCGTACCCAGAGCGGCGCGGGTGATACCCTGCAGCACCTGTGTAGATGTGGCGGGAACGGCATCACGTACCTGAACGAGCTTCAGATCACGGCGCTTCAGGCTTGAGTTCTCGTCGCGCAACTTGCGAGCGGAAACAATCTGACCCTTCACGAGAACCTCTGAGTCGCCAGCGTCGGTGACAACCTTCTTGCCCCAGATGCGGTCGTTCTCATCAGCGAAATCGAGCTTGTCGACCAACTCCTGCTCGAGGAAGATGGTATCGCCCGGATCGTCGATGCGCACCTTACGCATCATCTGACGAACGATGATCTCGAAGTGCTTATCGTTGATCTTCACACCCTGCAGACGATAAACGTCCTGCACCTCGTTGACGATGTACTCCTGCACAGCCGTCGGACCCTTGATGGCAAGGATGTCGTTGGGAGTGATAGAACCATCAGACAACGGTGTTCCGGCGCGAACGGCGTCGTGCTCCTGAACCAGGATCTGACGTGACAGAGGAACGAGATACTTCTTCTGGTCGGCGGTCTTAGAGGTAACGATCACCTCGCGGTTACCACGCTTCTGCTTACCCATTGACACCTCACCATCGATCTCAGACACAACAGCAGGGTTAGACGGGTTACGAGCCTCGAAGAGCTCGGTGACACGAGGCAGACCACCGGTGATATCACCAGCACCACCCACGGCACGAGGAATCTTAACCAATGTGGTACCAGTCTTGATAACGTCGCCATTCTCAACAACCAAGTGGCCGCCCACAGGCAAGTTATAGGTTACGAGCACCTCACCGTCGGCGTTAACCACATCGACCGTAGGAACGAGGGTGTGGTCGCGTGAATCGGTGATGATACGCTCTGTCATACCAGAGGTCTCATCGGTCTCAGCCTTGAACGTCTGGCCCTCAACCACGTCGTGGAAGCAGAGCTTACCAGCGTACTCACTGACAATAACAGCGTTGAAGGGGTCCCAACGACAAATCTGATCGCCTGGCTTCACATTGTCGCCATCCTTGAAGTACAATGAGCTACCATAAGGCACCTGCATAGACGACAGGACAATCTCGGTATTCTGATCGATGAACTGAACCTCGGCCAAGCGGCTAACAACCATCTGGCACTCAACATCATTGTCATCGACGTAAGGCACGGTGCGCAGCTCCTCAAACTTCAGACGAGCCTCGTTCTTAGCCTTGATGCCTGCGTTGGCTGCCACGTTACCGGCAACACCACCAGCGTGGAAGGTACGGAGCGTAAGCTGGGTACCCGGCTCACCGATGGCCTGAGCGGCGATCACGCCGACAGCCTCACCCATCTGAACCATCTTGGCGGTGGCAAGGTTACGGCCGTAGCACTTGCGGCATACGCCCTTCTTGCTCTCACAGGTAAGCACTGAACGGATCTCTACCATCTCGACACCGCACTTCTCGATGCGCTCGGCCTCGTCCTCGCGGATCTCCTCACCAGCGACAACGATCACCTCATTGGTATGAGGATCGACCACGTCGTGAACAGAAACACGACCAAGGATGCGCTCTGACAGAGAAGAGATGACCTCGTCGCCATTCTTCAAGGCACGGCACTCAAGACCACGCAAGGTACCGCAGTCCTCCTCGGTGATGATCACATCGTGAGCCACGTCGACAAGACGACGTGTGAGGTATCCGGCGTCGGCAGTCTTCATAGCCGTATCAGCAAGACCCTTACGGGCACCGTGAGAGGCGATAAAGTACTCCTGCACCGACATACCCTCCTTCAAGTTAGAAAGAATAGGGTTCTCAATGATGGAGTTGCCCTCGGCACCAGCCTTCTGAGGCTTGGCCATCAAACCACGCATACCAGCAAGCTGGGCAATCTGATCGGCAGATCCACGAGCACCAGAGTCGAGCATCATGTACACGGCGTTGAAGCCCTGGTCGGCCTCGGTCATGTGCTTCATCACAGCCTTCTTCAGGTTGGCGTTGACATGTGTCCAAGCATCGATCACCTGGTTGTAACGCTCCTTATCGGTGATAAGACCCATATCGAAGTTGGCGGTAATGTTGTCGACCTCATCCTGACCCTTCTGCACAATGGCCTTCTTGTCGTCTGGAACGATGATATCGTCGAGGTTAAACGACAGACCGGCGAGGTATGCCATGCGATAACCCAAGTTCTTGATGCCATCGAGGAAGGTGCAGGCGCGAGCCATACCCACCGACTTAATTACGATGGCAATGAGGTTACGCAACGACTTCTTAGAAATGATGCCATTGAAGAAACCAATCTCTGAAGGCACAAGCTCGTTGACCACGACGCGACCCACAGAGGTCTCGACCACGTGGCGAACACGCTTGCCATCGACGAGATCGTCGACAAGCACCTTCACCTGAGCGTGAAGATCGCAACGCTTCTCGTTGTAAGCGATGATTGCCTCCTCAGGACCGTAGAAAGAAAGGCCCTCGCCCTTGGCTCCGGGACGAATCTTGGTGATATAGTAAAGACCAAGCACCATATCCTGTGAAGGAACGGTGATGGATGCACCATTGGCAGGGTTCAGAACGTTGTGGCTCTGAAGCATCAGGATCTGAGCCTCAAGCACTGCCTCGTTGCTCAAAGGAAGGTGGACAGCCATCTGGTCGCCATCGAAGTCGGCGTTGAACGGTGTACAAGCCAACGGGTGCAACTGAATGGCCTTGCCCTCGATGAGCTTGGGCTGGAAGGCAAGCACTGACAGACGGTGAAGTGTCGGGGCACGGTTCAACAGCACCGGATGACCCTTCATCACGTTCTCGAGGATATCCCAGATAACGGGCTCACGACGGTCGACAATCTTCTTGGCGCTCTTCACCGTCTTCACGATGCCGCGCTCGATGAGCTTGCGGATGATGAACGGCTTATAGAGCTCAGCGGCCATCAACTTAGGAAGACCGCACTCACCCATCTTCAACTCAGGACCGACGACGATAACCGAACGGGCAGAGTAGTCGACACGCTTACCGAGAAGGTTCTGACGGAAACGACCCTGCTTACCCTTCAGAGAGTCGGAAAGCGACTTCAAAGGACGGTTAGACTCGCTCTTGACGGCGCTGGCCTTGCGGCTGTTGTCGAACAATGAATCGACAGCCTCCTGAAGCATACGCTTCTCATTACGGAGAATGACCTCGGGGGCCTTGATCTCCATCAGGCGCTTCAAACGATTGTTACGGATGATGACGCGACGGTAGAGATCGTTAAGGTCGGATGTGGCGAAACGGCCACCATCCAGCGGAACGAGCGGACGAAGCTCAGGCGGGATGACGGGAATAATCTTCATGATCATCCACTCGGGCTTGTTCACATTCTTAGAGGAACGGAATGCCTCGACAACCTGCAGACGCTTCAAGGCCTCAGTCTTACGCATCTGGCTTGAGTCGTTGCTGGCGCGGTCGCGCAGCTCGAAAGAGAGCTTGTCGAGACCTGTCAGACCATTGGCATCCTCGATGGTCAGCTCATGGAGCAGATCGAGAATGGCCTCGGCACCCATCTTGGCGATGAACTTGTTGGGGTCTGAATCGTCAAGAAGATCGTTGGTGTCGCTCAACCTGTTGTCGACGATATTCAGATACTCGTCCTCAGTAAGAAGGTCAAGTCGGTGCGAGCCATTGAGGTCCTCGCCCGTCTCGGGGTTCTTCATGCCAGCAACGGCACCGGGCTGGATGACGATGTACTTCTCGTAATAGACCACAGTATCGAGCTTCTTGGTAGGAAGTCCAAGAAGGTAACCGATCTTGTTGGGGAGAGAGCGGAAATACCAAATGTGGGCAACGGGAACAACGAGCTCGATGTGTCCGCTACGTTCACGGCGCACCTTGCGCTCTGTTACCTCCACTCCGCATCTGTCACACACGATGCCTTTATAGCGAATGCGCTTGTACTTACCGCAGCCGCACTCGTAATCCTTCGTGGGACCGAAAATCTTCTCACAGAACAAACCATCGCGCTCAGGCTTGTAGGTACGGTAGTTGATGGTCTCCGGCTTGGTGACCTCACCATACGAGTTCTCCTTGATTTCCTCGGGAGATGCAAGGCTGATGGTAATCTTCGAGAAATTATTCTTTACCTTTGTATCTTTTTTGAAAGCCATGTTTCTAACTTTTCAATATTCAAACATTAATCCAACTTCACGCTCAGTCCAAGACCACGCAACTCGTGGAGGAGCACATTCAGAGACTCAGGAATACCTGGTGTTGGCATAGAGTCGCCCTTGACGATGGCCTCGTAAGCCTTAGAACGCCCGGTGACATCATCACTCTTGATGGTAAGCATCTCCTGAAGCACATGGCTTGCGCCGAAGCCCTCAAGAGCCCAAACCTCCATCTCTCCGAAACGTTGTCCACCGAATTGGGCCTTACCACCCAACGGCTGCTGGGTAATCAAACTGTACGGACCGATAGAACGAGCGTGCATCTTGTCTTCGACCATGTGGCCCAACTTCAAGAAGTAGGTGATACCCACCGTGGCCTGCTGGTCGAACGGCTCACCCGTCTCACCGTCGTAAACGGTTGTTGAGCAAAGGTTGGGCAGGCCAGCCTTGTCGGTCCACAAGCGCAGGTCGTCGAGCTTTGCACCATCGAAGATAGGTGTGGCGAACTTAACGCCCATCTTCTTACCGGCAGCACCGAGGATTGCCTCGAAGATCTGTCCCAGGTTCATACGAGAAGGCACACCCATCGGGTTCAACACGAGGTCGACAGGACGACCATCGGCCAAGAACGGCATGTCCTCCATACGTACGATCTTAGACACGATACCCTTGTTACCGTGGCGACCGGCGAGCTTATCACCCACCTGGATCTTACGCTTCTTGGCAATGTAAACCTTAGCCATCTTCAAGATACCAGAAGGCAACTCATCACCAATGGTAATGGCGAACTTGCGGCGGTTCTGCTCAGCGGCCAACTGCTTGTCCTTGCGGATGAAGTTCATGATCAGATGCTGAATCATGTTATTGATGCGCTCATCATCCGTCCAGCCATTACTCTGAACACCATCATACTCGAGGTTCTTCAGAGCGGCTACCGTGAAGCGGCTACCCTTGTTGATGATCTCAGCATCTGTGTAATCCTTCACACCCTGGGAGGTCTTATCGTTGGTAAGAGTCATCAGCTTGTCGACCAGCATGTTCTTCAGGTCTTCGTGCTTGGCCTCATACTCCTCGTCGATCTTAGCCAACAGGATCTTATCCTGCTTCTTCGACTCACGGGTCTTCTCAGCACGTGTGAACAACTTCTTGTCGATAACAATACCGCTCAACGAAGGATTGGCCTTCAATGAAGAGTCCTTCACATCACCGGCCTTGTCGCCGAAGATAGCGCGGAGCAACTTCTCCTCAGGTGAAGGATCGCTCTCACCCTTAGGTGAAATCTTACCGATCATGATGTCGCCGGGCTCCACACGAGCACCGACACGGATAATACCGTTCTCGTCGAGGTCCTTAGTGGCCTCTTCGCTCACGTTGGGGATATCGCTTGTGAAGACCTCAACACCACGCTTTGTCTCACGCACATCGAGAGAATACTCATCGACGTGGACTGATGTCAGCACATCCTCGCGCACCATGCGCTCAGAGATAACGACGGCGTCCTCATAGTTGTAACCCTTCCAAGGCATGTATGCCACCAAGAGGTTACGACCCAGTGCCAACTCACCATTCTCAGTGGCGTAACCCTCTGTGAGGATATCACCCTTCTTGACGCGCTGGCCCTTCTCGCAGATAGGACGAAGGTCGATAGTCATATTCTGGTTGGTGCGACGGAACTTAGGAATGCGATATTCCTTCAGAGCGGGCTCGAAGCTCACAAACTCCTCATCCTCCGTACGATCGTAAAGAATGCGAATGGTTGTAGCGTCAACATACTCGATGACACCCTCACCCTCAGCCATCACCATGGTACGAGAGTTCTCACACACCTGCTTCTCCAAGCCAGTACCCACGATAGGAGCATCGTTATGGAGCAAAGGAACGGCCTGGCGCATCATGTTACATCCCATCAGGGCGCGGTGACCGTCATCGTGCTCCAAGAAAGGAATCAGACCGGCACTCACGGAAGCGATCTGCTGAGGAGCAACGTCCATCAGGTCGACTCTGTCGGGAGTGACAACAGGGAAGTCGGCAGCCTTACGGGTGTGGACCGTGGCACGGATGAACGAACCATCCTCTCTCAACGGAGCGTTACCCTGGGCAACAAACTTACCTTCCTCTTCCTCTGCGGTGAGGTAGACAACATCGTCGTTGTCCATGTCAACCTTGCTGTCTTTCACCACACGGTACGGAGAGGCGATGAAGCCCAACTCATTGATGGTGGCATACATACAGAGCGAAGAAATCAGACCGATGTTCGGTCCCTCAGGCGACTCAATAGGACAAAGACGGCCATAGTGAGTATAGTGAACGTCACGAACCTCGAAACCTGCGCGCTCACGGGTCAAACCACCAGGACCGAGTGCAGAAAGACGGCGCTTATGGGTCACCTCAGCGAGCGGGTTGGTCTGGTCCATGAACTGGCTCAACGGGTTGGTACCGAAGAACGAGTTAATGACGCTTGAAATAGTCTTGGCATTGATCAAGTCGGTCGGAGTGAACACCTCATTGTCACGAACATTCATGCGCTCACGAATGGTGCGGCTCATACGTGCCAAACCAATAGAGAACTGGTTGGCCAACTGCTCACCAACGGTGCGAACGCGACGGTTCGAAAGGTGGTCAATATCATCAACGCTTGCGTTAGAATTGATGAGCTTGATCAGATACTTGATGATGGCAATGATATCTTCCTTGGTAAGAACGCGCACATCGCCATCCGTGTCGAGACCGAGCTTGGTATTGATACGATAACGACCCACCTCACCCAAGTCGTAACGCTTGTCAGAGAAGAACAAGTTCTGGAAAACCTCGCGAGCGCTGGTGTCATCCACAGGATCAGCATTACGAAGTTGACGATAGATGTAACGAACAGCCTCCGTCTCTGAGTTACTGGGGTCCTTAGCAAGCGTATTGAAAATGATAGAGAACTTATTGGCTGTCTCCTCATCCTTGTGCAACAAAATGGTCTGCACCTCACTATCGAGGATCAGATCATAATTGTCCTCAGTGATCTCAGTGCCACGATCCAAGATTACTTGGTTACGCTGCATGAGCGTTACCTCACCGGTATCCTCATCAGTGAATTCCTCGTAAGAGGTCTTCATAACGTTACCAGCGAGCTTGCGGCCCAGGCAAGCCTTCAGGTTCTTCTTGTTAACCTTCACCTCTTCAGCGAGATCGAAGATCTTCAAGATGTCCTTATCGGACTCGTAGCCAATAGCACGCAACATGGTTGTTACGGGCAACTTCTTCTTACGATCAATGTAAGCGTACATGACATTATTGATGTCTGTAGCAAACTCGATCCAAGAACCCTTAAACGGGATAATACGAGCACTGTACAGAACGGTACCATTGGCATGAACGCCCTGACCAAAGAAAACACCAGGAGAACGGTGCAACTGAGCAACGACAACGCGCTCAGCACCATTGATGACGAACGTACCATTATCTGTCATATAGGGAATGGTACCCAAGAAAACATCCTGGATAAACGTTCCGAAGTCCTCATGGTCAGGATCAGTGCAGTAAAGCTTCATCTTAGCCTTCAAGGGTACGCTATATGTCAGACCACGCTCCAAGCACTCATCAATAGAATAGCGGGGCGGATCGATATAGTAATCCAAGAACTCAAGAACGAAGTTATTACGCGTGTCTGTGATAGGGAAGTTCTCTGCGAACACCTTATACAAACCGTCGTTCTTGCGTTCCTCAGGCGGAGTGTCCAACTGCAAGAAGTCGCGGAATGACTTCAGCTGAACGTCGAGGAAATCCGGGAATGGGTACGGATTATGGACGCTTGCGAAATTTACTCTGTTATTTACAACTTTGGTCATAAAATTGATTTGTGAATCTGTTACCTGTGAAGTTTTCTTTGAAAAGAAACAAAAAAAACTTGAAAGACACAAAAAGGTTAGGACTCACCGACTGGGCAAATCCTAACCATTTATGTTATAATAAGTTGAGAGGTCTAACCTCTGACTGCTTACTTCAGCTCAACCTTAGCACCAGCCTCTTCGATGGCCTTCTTCAGGTTCTCAGCCTCGTCCTTTGAGAGACCCTCCTTGATTGTAGCGGGAGCACCCTCAACGAGAGCCTTAGCCTCCTTCAGACCGAGACCACAAGCCTCCTTAACAGCCTTCACAACCTGGAGCTTAGTAGCGCCGATGTCAGTGAGGACAACATCGAAAGATGTCTTCTCCTCAGCAGCCTCAGCAGCACCAGCTGCAGCAGGACCGGCAGCCACAGCAACAGCTGCAGCGGCGGGCTCGATACCATACTCGTCCTTCAGGACTGTTGCCAACTCATTAACTTCCTTAACAGTAAGATTTACTAACTCTTCTGCAATAGCTTTTACGTCTGCCATTTTATTCTAATTTTAATTTTTCTTGTTAATAATGAATAGACTTTATAGTTCGACGCTCCATGATATAGGAGCCATCAAAACCTTGTTTACTCAGGGCGCTCGCCTAAAGTCTTAAGCACACCGTGGATGGTGCCAGCGCCTGACTGCAGAGCAGAGATAACGTTCTTTGCAGGAGACTGCAAGAGAGCGACAACATCTGCAATAACCTCGTTCTTGCTCTTGATAGAAGACAACTCGTCGAGCTTGTCGGCACCAACGAAAATACCTTCCTCAGCATAAGCTGCCTTCAAAGAGGGCACGCCAGCCTTAGCAATTTCCTTGTCTTTCAGCAACTTTGCAGGTACATTGGCAGTCTCGCAGAACAACACTGCTGTGTTACCTTTCAAAGCACCATAAAGTTCAGAGAAGTCGGTCTCAGTTGCCTCAAGAGCCTTGTGGAGAAGAGTATTCTTCACAACGACCATCTTGATCTGCTGCTTGAAACACTTGCGACGAAGATTACTTGTATCCTCTGCGTTCATACCGGTCACATCAACCAAGTAGAAATGAGGATATTCCTTCAGCTTCTGACCAAGTTCAACAATGATAGTATCTTTAGCTTCTTTCTTCATTTTACCAAACTTTTAGAGTTATTCGACAGATTTCTGATCAATCTTGATACCCTTACTCATTGTAGAGGAAAGGAAGATACTCTTAATATAAGTTCCCTTGGCAGCAGCAGGCTTCAAACGAATCACAGTGTTGATGAACTCCTTAGCGTTACCATAGATCTGCTCGGCGGTCATAGAAACCTTACCAATAGAGGTATGGATAATACCAGTCTTATCAACCTTGAAATCGATCTTACCTTGCTTCACTTCCTTCACGGCCTTAGCAACATCCATAGTGACAGTGCCACTCTTGGGGTTAGGCATCAAACCGCGGGGACCGAGAACACGACCCAACGGACCAACCTTACCCATGCAAGAAGGCATAGTGATGATCACGTCGATGTCAGTCCAACCAGTCTTAATTTTTTCGATATACTCATCGAGACCAGCATAATCAGCTCCAGCTGCCTTAGCAGCCTCTTCCTGATCGGGTGTGCACAGTGCAAGCACGCGAACAGACTTACCAGTACCGTTAGGCAGTGACACAACGCCACGAACCATCTGGTTAGCCTTACGAGGGTCAACACCAAGACGAACGTCGATATCAATCGAAGCGTCGAACTTAGTAGTGGTGATATCCTTCACCAACTGAGCAGCCTCGTTCAATGCATAGACTTTCCCTGCTTCAACCTTCTCAGCTACTGATTTCTGATTCTTTGTCAGTTTACTCATTTTACTAATTTAAATTGAAGAGTTAATTATTCACCGGGGAAGTCACCCTTGACTGTAATACCCATGCTACGAGCTGTGCCAGCAACGAGACGCATAGCACTCTCAACTGTGAAGCAGTTCAAATCAGCCATCTTATCCTCAGCAATAGCCTTCACCTGTTCCCAAGTGACGCTACCCACCTTGTTACGATTGGTCTGGCCTGATCCCTTCTTGCTCTTAGAAGCCTCGAGCAACTGAACAGCTGCGGGAGGAGTCTTGATCACAAAGCTGAAAGACTTGTCCGTGTAGTATGTGATAACGACAGGCAATACCTTGCCGGCCTTATCCTGGGTACGTGCATTGAACTCCTTGCAGAAACCCATAATGTTAATGCCCTTGGAACCAAGAGCAGGACCTACGGGAGGTGAAGGATTTGCAGCGCCACCCTTAATCTGTAATTTGATTAATCCAGCAACTTCTTTAGCCATTTCTTTTTTATTAAAATAATTGAAACGTATAAAAGGGAAGATAGTCCGTAACAACTATTCTGTCACCTTCTCAACTTGCATAAAACCGAGCTCCAGAGGAGTTTTTCTTCCGAAGATCTTAACCATTACCTTCAGCTTACGCTTTTCAGTGTTAATTTCCTCAATCACACCTTCAAACCCACTGAAAGGACCTTCCATGACCTTCACTGTCTCATCGAGAACGAAGGGCACACTAACCTCATTGTGAATCTCTGTCTCCTCAGCTGCACCCAACATACGGTTAATCTGAGCTTGAGGAACAGGAGTAGGATTATCCAAACCACCAAGGAAACCAAGGCAATTAGGCATGAACCTCAACAAGGTGGGGACATCACCAATCAAATCGGCCTGCACAAACACGTAACCCGGCAGAGAAATCTTCTCATTCTCCACACGCTTACCGCCACGTATAGACGCATGCTTCTCCATAGGGATCAGCACCTCATAAACATGATCAGCGAGCAGTTGATTATGCTTCAATTCAGCCTCGATGTATTCTTTCAACTTAGCTTCCTTGCCGCTAACCGCACGCATCACATACCAATTCTTACCTGCTTCTGCCATTTCTTTCTTGGAAATTAACC
>NZ_JAXVAE010000164.1:0-37716 GCF_037460745.1 Hallella sp.
TTCTTTCAAAAGAGCGAAGCCCGAGGATTCTAACGAGTCTTCGGGCTTTTTGTTTGTTGTAGGACGTAGGGCTCTTGTGCTACGATCCTTTTCTTCCATTTCTGACCTCAGTTTATTGAAGAGTACATAGGCATTCTTCTTTATTCCAGCAGTTGTTGCACTGGTGTCATTTGTTCCCACCCCCTTCGGTGAACCTTTGGCTTTTCTATGCGTTTTTACCACATTTAGGCATTTCCCTAACTCCTTTATATATGCAATGAATTAAGGATGTTATTGAGAATGTTAGCCAAGCAGGATTTGTTTATTTGTTACGTGTCAATGGTAAATATACTATATGTGTGATTGACTACATTTGTTTTATCCTTTCAATTTCTCTTCGGCCTTCTTCACGCTACCTGCCTGTAGGATTAGTTCCTTTACTTCTTCATAATTGGTATAATGTGGGTTTCGCTCCATGAAGATGCGTATGGCTCGGTCGACGAGCTTATGGTTGATTAGTTTAGCGTTCACCATTTTGTTTCCTTCTACGCGCCCAAGACGAATCTGTACCGTAGTACTTATCATGTCCAGGCATAGTTTTTGAGATGTGCCTGCTTTCATTCGTGTGGAGCCTGTGACAAATTCTGGGCCGGTGATTACTTCTACGGGATAATTGGCTTCGCTTGCAATGGGTGAGTTGGGATTATTAACAATGCAACCTGTGGTTATACCCACTATTCTGCATTGGCGTAGGGCTGACAATACAAAAGGAGTGGTACCACTAGCCGAGAATCCAACAACAATGTCTTTTTCTGATATGTTTTTTTGAAGCAGTTGGCTCCAGCTATCTTTAATGTCGTCTTCGTGTGACTCGTTTGTCTGGGTCAACTTGCTAATGCCGCCAGGAAAAATTGCTTGTATCTGTGTTCCGTCTGTTCCATAAGTGTTTTGCACTTCTACGGTGTCGAGTGTAGCGAGTCGTCCTCCGGTTCCGCAACCTACGTAAAAGAGCCGTCCCCCCTTTCGTAGTTGTTGCTCGATGGCCTTAATGAGGCGATTGAGCTGTGGTAAGGCTTTTCCTACAGCCTTGGGCACCGCGATGTTCTCTTGGTTGATGTCTGCAGTAAGTTGTTCTACAGTCAATTGTTCAAGATGGCTATAATGAGAGGGTTGCTCTGTGATGCGTGTTTCTTTCATTGTAAGAGGTGTTTGCGGTTTGGGGTAGGAGATAGTAGCTTAATGGCTTCCGTTTCCCCTTTTGGTGAATAAGAGCTTTTTGGGAAGTTTTACCCACTTGCTGTTTCTTGCTATCTTCAGTGTGCTGCCTTTTTCCTGTATCAGCATAAAAGTGCCATTTTCTTGTTTGGATAATGTAGCTACGAGGTCTTCGCTGCCATAATCGTTAGTGATGTTGATGGTAGCAGTAGTTGAGTCTGTTATCTCCGCTGAAGTGAATAGCCATTTGCGGTTATCACGCTTATCGCCGAAATATCCGGCCATCTCGCCAAAGATTTCTTGATTAGGAACCACTACATTGTTGTGGTAGAAGTCAATGGTGAGATAAACATTATACTCTTTGTTGTCGAAGGTTCCTGCAAAAGTTATTGTGTCTGTTTGAGCAGTTGTGTTTTTGTGTGCGTTAGCAGAAACACAAGCCCATGCGAGCAGGAGGATAGTAATGAGTTTGTTCATGGTTCTAACTTGTTGACATATGCAAAGTTAACAATAAGCATCAAGAAAACGTTAGCTTTTGTAATTTTATGGGATATTATACTTGTTTTTTTTTATTTTTTAGTACCTTTGCATCACCAGTTTAGTTAGATTTATGGAAATTGAAAAGTTATTTCCTGACTATATCTTTGAATCTAGTTGGGAAGTTTGTAATAAAGTCGGTGGCATCTATGCCGTTCTTTCGACACGTGCTAAGACTTTGCAAGACAGACTACACGACCGTTTGGTTTTTATTGGTCCCGATTGTTGGAAGGAAACGGAAAGTCCATACTTTCAGGAAGACGACAATCTTTTTCGCGAATGGCAACTTGCTGCATCAAAGCAAGGGCTTAAAATTCGTGTGGGGCGTTGGACCGTTCCAGGCGAGCCAATAGCTGTCTTAGTTGATTTTAATCAGTATTTTTCAAAGAAAAACGAGATCTATGGGCAACTTTGGAATGATTTCCAGGTAGATAGTCTGCATGCTTATGGCGACTATGACGAGGCTTCCATGTTCTCATACGCTGCCGCTTTGGTGGTGGGTAGCTTTTATGATTTCTATCTTGACGCCACGAAGAAGGTCGTTTATCATGGCAATGAATGGATGACGGGCCTTGGATTACTTTATGTCCAGAAGCATTATCCACAGATTGCTACCATCTTCACTACTCATGCCACAAGCATAGGCCGTAGTATTGCTGGCAATAATAAGCCCTTGTACGACTATTTGTTTGCCTATAATGGCGATCAGATGGCCGAAGAGTTGAACATGCAGAGTAAGCACTCTATTGAGAAGCAGACCGCTCACCATGTCGACTGTTTCACTACTGTGAGTGATATTACGGCGCGTGAGTGCCTTGAACTTCTCGACAAACCTGTTGATGTGGTTCTCCCCAATGGCTTCGAAGATGATTTTGTGCCTCGAGGTGCTGCCTTTACGCGTAAGCGTAAGTGGGCCCGTAAACGCCTGCTCGATGTAGCCAACGCCTTGTTGGGCACAGATTTGGGCGATGAAACATTGCTTATATCTACCAGTGGCCGTTATGAGTTCCGCAACAAGGGTGTTGATGTTTACATTGAGGCAATGAACCGTTTGCTCCGCGACAAGAATCTCGATAAGAATGTTGTGGCTTTCGTAAAGGTTCCAGGCTGGGTGGGCGAGCCCCGCAAGGATTTGCAGGATCGTTTGGCCAGTGGTAAGAAGTTCGATACACCGCTTGAGGTTCCGTCGGTCACCCATTGGCTGCATGACATGAGTCACGACAATGTGCTGAGCATGTTGAAACATCTTGATATGCAGAATCGTAAGGAAGACCGCGTGAAGTTGATCTTCATACCTTGTTACCTTACGGGAAACGATGGTATCTTAAACCTCTCATATTACGATGTTATTTTGGGTAATGACCTGTGCATCTATCCCTCTTACTACGAGCCTTGGGGTTACACTCCGCTTGAGTCGGTGGCGTTTAAGGTGCCTTGTGTCACAACCGACTTGGCTGGCTTTGGTTTGTGGGCTAACTCTGAGATTGGACATTATGGTGAGATTGGGGATGGTGTGAAGGTTATCCACCGTACCGATTACAATTTCTCTGAGGTGGCAGACAACATCAAGGACACTGTGAGCAAGTTCTCTCACTTCACAGTCGCCCAGGTGAAGAAATCGCGTGACAATGCCAGTAAACTGTCGAAGAAGGCTTTGTGGAGCCACTTCATCAAGTATTATGAAGATGCTTACGACATTGCCTTGCGTAAGGCAGAGGAAAGAAAACTCGCAAAATAATAAAAATTACTATTATAAACTACTGTGTTATGAAAATTAAAGCAGATTATGCCAATGCTCCGCAATGGAAGAACCTGACTATTAAGTCGCGTCTTCCCGAGCAGTTGAAGTGTTTGGATGAGCTGGCCCACAACATGTGGTGGGCTTGGACTTATGAGGCCCGCAATCTTTTCAAGAGTCTTGACGAAGACCTCTATGAGAAGGTCGGTCACAACCCTGTTCTCTTGCTGGATCGTCTGGGTTACGACCGCAAGGAGGCTATTGTTAACGACAAGGCCATCATGAAGAGCGTGAAGGAAGTGTATGCCAAGTTCCGCGCCTATATGGATGTGGAGCCTGACAAGAATCGTCCTTCTGTTGCTTACTTCTCTATGGAGTATGGTTTGAACCAAGTGCTGAAGATTTACTCAGGAGGTTTGGGCATGCTTGCCGGCGATTACCTGAAAGAGGCTTCTGACTCTAATGTAAACCTTTGCGGTGTTGGTTTCCTCTATCGCTTCGGATATTTTACACAGTCGCTGAGCATGGACGGCCAGCAGATTGCCAAGTATGACGCCCAGAACTTCAACTCGCTTCCCATTGAGCGTGTGCTGGACGAGAACGGCAATCAGGTGGTTGTGGATGTGCCTTACCTGAACTATCAGGTTCACGCTTTGGTTTGGCAGGTCAATGTAGGCCGTATCAAACTTTACCTGCTCGATACAGACAACGACATGAACTCTGAGTTCGACAAGCCCATTACTCACTCTCTCTACGGTGGTGATTGGGAGAACCGCTTGAAGCAGGAGATTCTGCTGGGTATTGGTGGTATGCTGATGCTGAAGAAGCTTGGTATCACTAAGGATGTGTATCACTGCAATGAGGGCCATGCCGCTCTTTGCAACCTGCAGCGTCTGTGCGACTATGTTGATGGTGGCATGTCGTTCAACCAAGCTATGGAGCTTGTTCGTGCCTCTTCGCTCTACACTGTGCACACTCCGGTTCCTGCTGGTCACGACTATTTCGACGAGGCTCTCTTCGGCAAGTACATGGGTGGCTATCCAGGCCGTCTCGGCATTTCTTGGGATGAGTTTATCGGCATGGGCCGCCAAAACCCTGACGACCACAACGAGCGTTTCTGCATGAGTATCTTCGCTTGCAACACTTGTCAAGAGGTTAACGGCGTGAGTAAGCTCCACGGATGGGTGAGCCAGAAGATGTTCGCTCCTATTTGGGCTGGTTACTTCCCTGAGGAGAATCATGTGGGTTATGTTACCAATGGTGTGCACTTCCCCACATGGACAGCTACTGAGTGGCGTAAGGTTTACGATAAGTACTTCGACGCCAACTTTATGAACGATCAGAGCAATGAGAGCATTTGGCACGGCATCTATAATGTAGCTGACGAGGAGATTTGGAAGACACGCATGGAGTTGAAGAAGAAACTCATCAAGTTTATCCGCGATAAGTTCACTCAGCAGTGGTTGCGCAATCAGGGCGACCCCGCCAAGGTGGTTAGCATCTTGGAGCGTATCAATCCCAATGCCCTGATGATTGGCTTCTGCCGTCGTTTCGCTACTTACAAGCGTGCTCATCTGTTGTTTACCGACCTCGATCGTCTTGAGAAGATCGTGAACGATCCTGAGCATCCTGTATTGTTCTTCTTCTCTGGTAAGGCTCACCCTGCCGATGGTGCTGGACAGGGCCTTATCAAGCGCATTTTCGAGATTAGCCGTATGCCTCAGTTCCTTGGCAAGATTATCTTCTTGGAGGACTACGACATGCAGTTGGCTCGCCGTTTGGTGTCAGGCGTTGATATTTGGATGAACACTCCGACTCGTCCTCTCGAGGCTTCTGGTACATCTGGCGAGAAGGCCGAGATGAATGGTGTTGTCAACCTCTCCGTGCTCGACGGTTGGTGGGTTGAGGGTTACCGCGAGGGTGCCGGTTGGGCACTTCCCCAGGAGCGTACCTATCAGAACCAGGGTTATCAGGATCAGCTTGATGCTGCTACCATCTACACACTGCTTGAGAACGAGATTATTCCTCTTTACTACAACAAGGGTAAGAAGGGCTATAGCGAGAAGTGGGTGAAGGTTATCAAGAACTCTATCGCCACCATCGCTCCTCATTACACCATGAAGCGTCAGCTTGATGATTATTTCGACAAGTTCTACATCAAGGAGGCTAACCGCTTCAAGAAGCTTTCTGCCAACGATAATCGCTTGGCAAAGGAAATTGCCCTTTGGAAGGAAGCTGTTGCCGAGCGTTGGGATAGCATTCGTGTCGTCGACAAGGATGTGAAGATGCTTGTAGAGGGTGGCGAGACAGGTGTGAACTACACGCTGAAGTATGTCATCGATGAGCAGGGCCTCGACGATGCTATCGGCTTGGAGCTCGTTACATTGAAGCCTGAGACCGATGGTTCCGACCGTGAGGTTTACAGCGTCCACGAGTTCAAGATGGTTGGTCACGATGGTAACAACTACCACTTCGAACTGACTTATGAGTCCGATCATGCTGGTTCGTTCCGTTCTTGCGTGCGTATGTTCCCGAAGAACGCCAACTTGCCTCATCGTCAGGACTTCTGCTACGTGAAGTGGCTCGACTAATCAATTGATACTAATTCTATAAAAAAAGCATCCGGAGCAGTTGTTTCGGATGCTTTTTTTATGCGTTGACAGGTTATGCTTTTAGCCCTATGCCCATTTGTTATTGGATTATGGGCAATAAAAAACTGTACCAACGCAAAGGGGCGTTGATACAGTTTTAGGCACATTGTTATGTTGTAAGTGGTTACAAAATGGGTGCTCTGTTTTGAGCGCCCTGTGTTTGTATTGGTCTTTACCTTATGGTATTATACGAGGTACTGTGAAGAGATGCTCTCGTTGTTGATGACACGCTTGATGGTCTCGGCAAACATGTCGGCTACGCTAAGCTGCTTCACCTTTGAACAACGCTGTGTGTAAGGAATAGAGTCAGTGAAGACCATTTCTTCCAAGCAGCTGTTCTGCACACGTTCTGATGCGGGACCACTCATAACACAGTGGCTGGCAATGGCTCTTACGCTCAGTGCGCCAGCCTCCTTCATGATGTCGGCAGCCTTTGTGATGGTTCCTGCTGTGTCGACCATGTCGTCCACGATGACAACGTTCTTGTCCTTCACATCACCGATGATCTGCATGCTCTCCACTACGTTAGCACGAGCACGTGTCTTGTTGCAGAGCACCAGCGGGCAACCAAGATACTTGGCGTAGGTGTTGGCGCGCTTTGAGCCGCCTACATCAGGCGAAGCGATAACTAAGTTTTTCAGGTTCAGGCTCTGTAAGTAGGGCAGCAGCACGCCACTTGCGTAAAGGTGGTCTACGGGAACGTCGAAGAATCCCTGAATCTGGTCAGCGTGCAGGTCCATAGTAATCAGACGATCGATGCCAGCCACACCCAAAAGGTCGGCCACGAGCTTGGCACCGATGCTCACTCTTGGCTTGTCCTTGCGGTCCTGACGCGCCCATCCGAAGTAGGGGATGACGGCAATGATCTGACGAGCTGATGCGCGCTTTGCGGCATCGATCATCAGCAACAACTCCATCAGGTTGTCGGAGTTGGGGAAGGTGCTCTGAACGAGGAAGACATCGCGTCCGCGAATCGACTCCTCGTAGGAGACGGAGAACTCGCCATCAGAAAACTTTGTCATGACAAGGTTTCCCAACGGGCATCCCAGACTGGTGCAAATCTTTTCTGCAAGGTATCTCGTGCTTGTACCCGAGAAAACCAAGAAAGAGTTATTTTCACTCATTTTGTATAGCGTTTATATTTAATAAAAGTGTCCAAAGCAATTAGTCGGCGGCGTAGCGCAACTTTTTGAAGTGGCTTATAAGGTCCTTAAAGTCCATTTGGTTGTGTATGTTGAACCTGCACCACAAATCGCCGCAGATGACCACACCCCCGAAGCCAAGGTCTTTGGCTGCCTTGATGTTGTCGATACTCATACCTCCCAATGCGTACACGTGTTTGTCGATTAGGCCACTGCGTGAGGCTTCCATGAGCTGCATGTTGTTGAAGGTTTGTTTCTCCTCCTTAAACTCTATGCAGTCGTGTATGTTCTTTAGGAACACGTATTTTGATTTTTTCTTCATCATCTTCAGCGATGAGAGATCGCAACACGTGCGCGAGACGTTTCCCTTGTATCCATTGGGAATATCCTCCATGGGATTATCTATGTGGATGCCTGCCAGCCCGTACTCGTCTTTTAGGTAGTATTGGTCGTGTAAGGTGATCTTCTTATAGTGCTCCTCGGGTAACAACGTAAGCAGTCGCTCGGTGTAGAGCTGCGCTGCCCCGGGCTTAAACAGGTGCAAGTTGGTCATGCCCTCATCGAAGAGGGCAGACAGGATGATATTTTCTTCCACAAAAAATGTGGACTTAGTCATGATAACTAATTTCATCGTAGACGTTACTTTTCAAGTGCAAATGTATGAATTTTCCGTTAAATCAGCAATAATATTGGGAAATAAAACTTATCTTTGCAGAAAATTATAGCGATGAAAATAAACCTGACTACTTTTGAGGAACTTCATCACCCCGTTTATGTTTTAGAGGAATCGCGTCTGCGCCGCAACTTGCAACTCATCTCACAGGTGTCGCAAGCCGCTGATGCTGAGATTATTCTGGCGTTTAAGGCTTTTGCTTTGTGGAAGACGTTTCCCATCTTTCGCGAGTATATTTCGGCCACAACGGCCAGTTCGCTTAGTGAGGCTCGTTTGGGTTATGAGGAGTTTGGCAGTCGAACCCATACCTTCTCACCAGCCTACACCGATGATGAGATTGATGAGATAGCCCGTTGTTCGAGTCACCTTACGTTCAATTCGCTTAGCCAATGGCAACGTTTGGCCGATCGCGCCAAAACAGTCAATCCGTCGATTAGCCTGGGAGTGCGTGTCAATCCGGAATATAGCGAGGTGGAGACGGTGCTTTATAATCCTTGTGCGCCGGGCACTCGCTTTGGCGTGCTCAATTCGCAGTTGCCTGAGCAGTTGCCGTCGTCCATCGAAGGCTTCCATTGCCACACCCTTTGCGAGAGCGGTCCTGATGTGTTCCAGCGCACGTTGGCACATATTGAGGAACGTTTTTCTAAGTGGTTCCCGCAGTTGAAGTGGATTAATTTTGGTGGTGGCCACCTCATGACACGTAACGATTACGACACATCGTTGCTTATTAGCATCTTGCAAGACTTTCACCGACGTTGTCCGCATCTTCATGTCATCTTGGAGCCAGGTAGCGCTTTTGCTTGGCAAACGGGGCCGCTTGTGAGTCAGGTGGTCGATGTAGTGGAGAACCATGGCGTACGAACAGCTATACTCAATGTGAGTTTCACTTGTCATATGCCCGACTGCTTGGAGATGCCCTATCATCCTGCTGTGCGTTTTGCGCGTACTATAGAAGAGGATGCAGAGGGTCGTATTCCCGACGGACAAGGTGAGCATATCTACCGTTTGGGTGGTTGTTCTTGCCTAAGTGGCGACTTTATGGGCCGTTGGCAGTTTGATCATGAACTCAAGGTAGGTGAGAATGTGATCTTTGAGGATATGATACACTACACAACGGTGAAGACCAACATGTTTAATGGTATTACCCATCCGTCGCTTGCCATGGCCCATACCGATGGTGAACTTGAGGTGCTCCGCCAGTACGGTTATGAGGATTACCGCAGTCGAATGGACTGATGCCCTGTTGGTCTTGTATAGAATGATTATAGTCTCTCTATAATGAAAAAGGCTCCAAGTTGTCTTGGGGCCTTTTTGTTAATGATCAATTGGTTTTGTGTGTTTGTCCGATGTAGAAAACTATCGGATAGCGATTGTGTATTGTGGGCTGTTACCAACTGTTGCGTCACTTAAATTTTGAATAATTGTCGCATTCCATAAGTTCAGAAACCGTCACCTTGTGATGACGGTGCATGTAACGGTCAACCATCTTCACGAAATCGGTGTTGAACATCTTCATGCCCGTAGCTTTGTTGACCACCCACATCACTTTGCCCATGTGTAGGTCCTTTTCCATTTGACTACGACGGTCGTAGTTGGCCATGGGGTAAAGGCTTAAGAGGTAGAAGCTAAGTGCATCGGGCACGATAAAGTTACGTCCCATGGTGCTTAGTTGCTCGGGCGAATAGCCATAGCGTTGGTAGAGGGGGTATTTCGATCCCATGTATTTGTCGAGCGAAATACCGATGACCCTATCGCCTACCACGATGCTTTGGTCGAGCGCACCTATTTGCGCATAGATGCGCGGAATGGGTAATCCGGGAATCCAACTTTGCAACTGTCGGAACGCTAAGCGGAATCCTTCGTTGAGGTCGTCCATGTTGGCATACTCCGACTCGGCGTCGCCAATAAGCGTCTGTAAAGTGGAATCTTGGTAAAAGCGGAGAAACTTCTCGTTGATATTGTGGTCGCTCACGTCACCTATCTGAAGCATTTTCTCCACTAGTGTGCGTGTCTCAATGGGATACTCGGTGTTCATCTGTTGTAAGGCAGAGAAGTCGCCTGTGATGAGATAACGGCTCTGTAACCGGTCATATCGCTCTACGTGGATATGACTGGCATCCTGCTCATCTTCGTTTGGTCTCAAGCGAAACTCGCATGCCGAGCATAAGAGAAGCATTGCAAACAATATGTAGGTAATTCTACGCACGCTATCCTTCCTATTTTACCGCAAAATTACTAAAAAACCTTTTTGTTTCCAAATAATAAGCTAAAAATATTAAAAATAATGTGAAATATTGGTCCGATACGTTTATTTTTCTGAAAATATCCATAAGAAAACGTATTTTCCGACAAGCGGAATACGAATTAATTGGTAATTTTGCTTCTACAAACAACGAGTCATACTATATGAAATACTTTTCTGTTCTTTTTCCTGCTTTTTTCTTTGGCTTGTTTGCGCGGGCGCAAGAAGTAGTTCGCCTAACGGTGAGTAGCGATGTTTCCCAGCAACAAGCACCTGTAACCTTGAATGTCCGAGCCCATAAGAACATTCGCAGCGCTACAGTCCGTGTGAATGGGCGGGATGTAGCCTGTCAATTAGACGACCTCGATCGGGATGGTCAATACGATGAGTTGTCTTTCCTGACCGACATTAAGGAGAGTGAGGTGCAACACGTGGTAGTTAATCTGTCGGATGAGGAATGGACTACAGCTTACCCTGCTCGCACTTATGCCGAGATGATGTTGCGCAACCCGAAAGTAAAGGAGAAGAACAAGCACGACATCTACCTTACGGCCATTACTCTCGACGCTTCTACCAAAGATCCCTTCACGGTGCTGCATCATCATGGAGTGGCCTTCGAAAACGAGCTGGTCGCCATGCGCATCTACATGGACGCGCGCCAAACCATCGATCTTTATGGTAAGTTTCATCAAGGCTTGGAACTCTACGACACGCAGTTTTACACATCTCCAGCCCAAAAGGCGCAAGGCTATGGCGACGATGTGTTATGGGTGGGCAATACGTTCGGACTGGGTGCGTTGAGAGGTTGGGACGGACAGCCCGCGCTCGTTTCCCCGGTGAAGCAACGTTCGCAGCGCATTATTTGTGCCGGACCTGTTCGCACCATTGTGGAAATGGCCGATGAGGAATGGGCGTATAAGGCTGGTGAAGCTCCCATCAATATGATTTTGCGCTACACGCTTTACGCCGGCCATCGTGATTTTGAAGTGGAGGCTTCGTTCAACCGTGACCTTTCGAGTTCATTGTTTTCAACTGGCGTGATCAATGTAAGGGGGTCTGAAGAATTTTCTGACAAGGATGGTTTGCGCGGTTGTTGGGGAACCGATTGGCCCGCTACCGACACGTTAAACTGGAAACGTGAGACGGTGGGATTGGGCATCTTTGTTCCTACGGCATATCGCGATCGGGAATGGCCAGCCACAAAAGACAATTACACTTTCACTGTGAAGCCCGTGGGATGCCAACTTCGCTATCATTTGGCCTACACCAGCGATAACGAGGATTACGGTTACCACACAGCGAAAACGTGGTTTGCGTTTCTTAAAGATTGGAAAAAGCGCTTATTGCATCCCCTCAAAGTCAAGGTGGAGCGATAAGCGCCATATCTTATTATAGGCTTGTGGCCCATGTCAGCACATAGTCAGCATTGAGTTCGTAGTGTACTGTTAAATGAATCTTTCTACGCAAGTTCTCCATGGTCAATACGCCATGGTCAGAAGGTGTGAAAGGTGTCATCCGCATGTCTTGAAACAATAAATGGTCGGCTGAGAAAAACTTAAAGGTAGTTTCCTTTGCGCTCCAGCAGGTAAGTTGGATGTCGACCCCTCCTTTCTCCTCATCGTCACGCATAAAACGGTCGGCCACGCGACACACACGGTTCGAGCGATACTCTATGTCGACCGCTACTTCCTGATAGGGTGATAAGATCAGTGTTGCCCATCCCTTGGTGTGGCTGAGACTGATGTGCATGTTCGCCAAGAGCGGCTTTCCTGAGGGGGCGTGCCCAATTATCCCGTCGTTGTTTCCGGTCATGGCATGGAGCAACGCATAGGTAACGAGTTTCTCTTTAAGTCGACCGCCGTGGTAAGCCGAAACGTCAGCCGTTGTGGGCCTCGGCAATTCCTCGGCTTGTTCCGTAATGCGCCACAGACCGAGTTTCACACCCGGCGCCACTTCGTCAATTCTTTGCAGGGGCATCTTGTGGCTTGTTGTGTACCGTTACTTTCACACGGCTGATTCGGCGACCCTCCACAGCCATCACCTCAAACGAATAGCGTTTATAATCCCATCTCTCGTGAATGCTGAGGAAATCGCCTTTCTGTTCCAGTAACAGTCCGGCCAGGGTATCGGCATCGCCCGCCACATCGTCGAACTCATCGTCGTCGATTTGCAGAATCTTGCAGAAGTCGCTCAACAAGGTCTTACCCTCAAAGAGATAGGTGTTGTAGTTCAGTTTGGAGTAAGATTTCTCCTCCTCATCATATTCATCGTTGATCTCGCCAACGATTTCTTCCAAAATGTCCTCAAGAGTGACGAGGCCACTGGTGCCGCCAAACTCGTCGACAACAATGGCGATGTGTACCTTGTTCTCCTGAAACTCGCGGAGCAAGGCGTCGATCTTCTTGGTTTCGGGTACGAAGTAGGGTGGGCGCATCAGACTCTGCCATCTGAAATTCGATGGCTTTGACAGATGCGGTAACAAGTCCTTGATGTATAATATGCCGCGAATGTTGTCGCCATTGTCCTGATACACAGGTATGCGGCTATAGTTGTTCTCGGCAATGCTGGTCAGCACCTCTTGAAAACCGCATCGAATGTCGATCGAGACAATGTCCTGTCGGCTGGTCATCACCTCCTTGGCGGTTTCATCTCCAAAGCGGATAATGCCTTGCAGCATGCTCTTCTCGTCCTTGATGTCGTCTTTGTCGGTCAGTTCGAGCGCCTGTTCCAAGTCGTCGACCGAGAGTTGGCGCTTCTCCTTGGGAACAGCTTTTTCTGCAATGACTCCACTGGTGATCAGGATCGACTCGATGGGCCAGAACAATTTGCGCATCAGCATGACTCCGTTTACCGCCATGCGGCAGAAGGCCAATGGGTTCTGGCGACTAAACACCTTGGGCATAATCTCGCCATAAAGGAGCAAGAGGAACGTGAGGAGCACGGTGATCAACAAGAACTCGAGCCATTGCACCTTGAACGCCACCAGTGACCCAATGGCAAAGTTGCACAACATGATGATGGTGACGTTCACCAGATTGTTCATGATGAGGATTGTGGCCAACGTGCGTTCCGAGTCGTCCCGCAACATTTGGATCTTACGGTCCTTATCGTTCTTCTCAGGGTCGAGTTCATCGAGGTCTTGCGGTGAGAGACTGAAAAAGGCAATCTCCGAGCCACTGGCGAAGCCCGACAAGAAAAGCAAGAAAGCAGCCAACACAGCTGCTACTACGATGGCTGGTGTTAATGGTCTTAACACCAGCCAGTCACTTAATTGGAATAATAGGATTGTCTCCAAAATATCTTCGCGTTAATCAGAAGGGTAGTGAGCTATCATCGTCGTTTGCTGTCGATGATTTGACGGTGGGTTGCGTTTCCGCCTTGTCGGCACGAGGCTTCGGCGTAAGCATTTCCATATTTTCCACCAATATCTCAGTAACGTAATGACGCTTACCCAATTGGTCGTCGAATGTTGTGTAACGCAGGCGACCTTCCACATACAGTTTGTCGCCTTTGTGGACATATTGCTCAACCACCTTAGCTAGCTGGCGATAGAACACGAGGTTGTGCCAATCGGTACGGTCGGGTACCTGCGTGCCGTTCTTCAGCGTGTATCCACGCTCGGTGGTAGCCAATGTAACCTTGGCTACCGCTTGGTCGGCGTCGTAATAACGCACATCGGGGTCTTTGCCCACGTTGCCAATCAGCATTACCTTATTCATGGTAGCAAACAATTATGATGGGTTTACACACTCTGTGATGGAATTATTTCCAGCGTCCAAGGTACTTAAAGTTGAAATTCTTGCCCTTGGCTGATGGGAACTGGCTACGATAGTCTACTCGCTCGCGCAGGTGCTCCACGATGCGGTTGTAGCAGTCCTGACCTGAGGTGGCCTTGCAACGCGCCACAAATGTAGTGTCGCGGTATTCGTGCTTTCCTGTGGCAGGGATCATCACAACGCGCTTGAAGCTGAGCTCGCCCTCATACCATCCAACCTTCTCCTCGGTCAAACGGTTCACAACCATCTCATTCATGCTGCGGCGATCCGCAACAGCCTGATTGGGAGCGGGGCGAAGAGCTTTCTTCTGCTTGAAGTCGAGCATGGTCTCGGCTGCGGTTTTGATGATAATGAAGTAAATGTGCGAACGCACCTTGTAACGCTTTGGGAAAAACACATCGCTCTGGGCGTAATCGCGCAAATCAGCCTCCAACTCCGGAGTTACTCGTATTTCATCAATGGAACGCAGGAAATCAAGAGCCTCATCAACATTGGAAACAAGTGTTTCCTTATCGAAATATCTTAAATATAAATTCATTGATTAGGTGTGTATCTCAATACAATAAAAAAAGAGCGGCAAACGGGGCTCGAACCCGCGACCTCGACCTTGGCAAGGTCGCGCTCTACCAACTGAGCTATTGCCGCACATATTACTCATGCAAAGTTAAGGTTAATTATTCGAATTGCAAAGAAAAAAGCCGATTTTTTCTTCTTCACCGCCTAATTTCCTATCTGCACGCTCACGCCTGGCGTGTAAGTGACGATGTATCGGAGCAGACTATGGCCTTCGCCGCCACTGAGGATGTTGCCGGTTTCGAGCGAGTAGATGCGCTTGCAGGAGCCACACTTCACCTGGGCGGGATTGTCGGTCCATTGCAACTGGTACTTGGTGGAGTAGTCGACCGTGCAGTTGGGGCACAAGGCATCCCACGCCACACGGCCATTGAAGTTGGTTTGGCCTACGAGCAGGGAGCCCATCGCACCACCGGCGCCCAGGTAAACGCCATTGAGGAAATAACGGTTCTCCAGTTCGTTGGTCAACTTATTGGTTTCCTTCCGTCCCTTTCGGTCCACCACATTCACCTCATAGGCGCCTCCCGTGCCCTGCACGCCCATGCTGACGCGCACAAACTCGTTGTAGCTGGTCATCGCGGCGACGATCATACTGGTGGGGTGCCACTGGGTATAGAACAAGAACCTACAGGGATATTTGCGACTGATGGGATCGTCAGCGCAACCTGCAAGCAGACCAAAGCACAATATAAAAAGGAGAACAATCTTTTTCATCGTCAGAAAACAATACGAATATCAACCTGGGGCCACTCGTCGCCCTGGCACACGCAGGGCTGCGCAGTTCTCCGCAAGGAAGAATGAGGCCATCCTTTCCTTGCCGCGAGGCAATCCTGCATGGAGAGCCCTTCGCCCTCCACACAGCGCCTCATCGTCTTACTTGAGCAACTGGGCCTCGGCCTTGCGCACACGGTCGAAGCCAAACTCCGCCATCGTTTGGTTCATCAGGGCCTCTATCTTGTCGTTGCAGAGGTTGCCCATCGAGCCCTCGTGGGTATGGTGGATGTTCTTGTCGGCATGGAACTGGCCCGACTCTATCTCCAGTCCCACCTTCTTATAGGCGTCGCGGAACGGCATGCCGTTGGCGGCCAGGCGGTTCACCTCCTCCACCGAGAACATGGGGTCGTACATCGGATTGTCGAGGATATGCTCGTTGACAGCCATCTTATTGATAATGTAGGCGGCCATCTGCAGACAGTCTTTCAGCTCGTCAAAGGCGGGCAGGAACACCTCCTTGATGATTTGCAGGTCGCGGAAATAGCCCACAGGCAGGTTGTTCATGATGAGCATGATTTGCTGGGGCAGGCTCTGCAACTTATTGCTCTTGGCGCGAATGAGCTCAAACACGTCGGGGTTCTTCTTGTGGGGCATGATGCTCGACCCCGTGGTACATTCCTTCGGCAACTTGACAAACTGGAAATTCTGGCAGTTGAACAGGCAAGCGTCGTAAGCCATCTTGGCCAGCGTTCCGGCCACGGTGGCCATGGCGAAGGCCACGTTGCGCTCCATCTTGCCGCGTCCCATCTGTGCATACACCACGTTATAGTCCATGCTGTCGAACCCGAGCAGCTGGGTGGTCATAGTGCGGTTCAAGGGAAACGACGACCCATAGCCCGCAGCCGATCCGAGGGGGTTGCGGTTGGTCATGCGATAGGCGGCCAAGAGAAACAGCATGTCGTCGGCCAGACTCTCGGCGTAGGCGCCAAACCACAGGCCGAAGCTCGAGGGCATGGCTATCTGCAGGTGGGTATAGCCGGGCATGAGCACATCCTTATACTGGTTGCTCTTCTGGATGAGTTCGTCGAACAACACCTTCACACCTTCCACCACGTCGATCAACTCGTGGCGGGTAAAGAGCTTCAGGTCGACGAGCACTTGGTCGTTGCGCGAACGTCCGCTGTGGATCTTCTTGCCCATGTCGCCCAACTTGCGTGTGAGCATGAGCTCCACCTGTGAGTGAACATCCTCCACGCCATCCTCAATGACAAACTCGCCTTTCTCGCACGTGTGGTAGATGGCCTTCAGCTCCGTGAGCAAGGGCTGCAGCTCATCGCTGCCAAGCAGTCCGATGCTCTCGAGCATGGTGATGTGGGCCATGGAGCCCAGCACGTCGTACTTAGCGAGATAGAGGTCCATCTTGCGGTCGCGGCCCACGGTGAAGCGCTCAATCTCCTTGTTTACCTCAAAGTTCTTTTCCCAGAGTTTATTCGACATAATGGTTTGTGAATTGTGTTGTGTTATGATGTTAGTAACTAATCATCTGCAGGGCGTCGGCAATGCGCTCGATGCCTTCCTGCAAGGGCTTCTTCACCATGCCGCCCACGAAGGGGTTGACGTCGGCCTTGATGGTGAGCTTCATCTTGCTGGTGGTGTCGGTGACGGGCAGAATCTGAATCCAGAAGTTGAAGGGCAACGGACTCTCCTGCGACTCAAACTTGATTTCCTTCGGCTCCTCACGGCCCACCACCACGAGCTTCACGCTGCCCATGGGCGTAGAGATGGAGATGCTGTCGGCGTCGAAGGTGAGGTCTTTCACCTTGTCCTCAGGAATCTTGTCCTTCACTTTCTCAATATTGCTGAGGTCGCTCAGCATGTCGTAAACCGCCTGTTGCGGAGCGGCAATCTGGCGGATAGAGCTTTCTATTTTCATCTTTGTGGTTATATATAATAAGGTGAGCCGTAACCCCCATGGGCAACGCTACCACCAAGGGGTTATGGCACAACGAATGTGTGCCGCCAACCAAGGCCGGGGCACACACGCCATACGACGATTGCGGTCTGTTACTCGGCCTTGGCTGCGGGAGCCTGCCACTCGGCGGGGTTCTTGCGCCACTCCTTCAGCACCTCGATATCCTCCTTCGACACGTAACCGGTCTCGGCGGCAATCTCGATGGTGTGGTCGTAGTCGCCCAGGGTAACGAGCTTCAAGCCGGCCTTAGCGAAAGCCTCCTCGGCCACGGGGAAACCGTAGGTGTAGCTGGCCACCATACCCACCACCTCAAAACCGGCCTCACGAAGGGCGTCAACGGCCTTCAGCGAGCTGCTGCCCGTAGAGATGAGGTCCTCAACCACCACCACCTTGGCGCCCTCGGGCAGACGGCCCTCAATCTGGTTCTTGGTGCCGTGATCCTTCGGTTTCGGACGAACATAGGCGTAAGGCAACTCCAGCTCATCGGCCACCAGCGCACCCTGTGCGATGGCACCTGTAGCCACACCTGCCACGGCTGTGGCCTCAGGGAAGTTCTCATGGATGGCATGGCACAGCTCCAACTTCACGAAAGAGCGTACGTCGGGGTACGAAAGGGCGATGCGGTTGTCGGTATAGATGGGTGAGTTCCATCCTGATGCCCATGTGAATGGGTTGTTGGGCTGCAACTTAATGGCTTTGATACGCAGCAGTTTCTCAGCGAATGCGTGTTTCAATTGACTCATAATCTTATTGGTTTGAATTTGCCACAAAGGTACAGTAAAAACACGACAATAACAAGCGTTTTGCCGATTTTATGGCGCAAGAAACGAGAGAAGGAGGAGGGGCGCAATGGTTAAACCCCAATCGGCCATTAGACCGAAACAGGTGAATGGTTAGGATCATATAGCTTCTTTTCAACTCTTGCCAGCGTTTCTTTCGGCATCTTGCTTCCAGTCGCGTTTCGCCATAGCCCGCTATGGCTTCACCGCGCCTGTCGCAACCTGCTCGAAACAAACGCTAACAAGAATTAAAATCTAATGACCGATTGGGGTTAAAACCATGGGAACAAACACTACAAACACCCTCCGAATACAGCCGTTATTTTGAACGAGCCGTCGGTTGGCCGCAAATACGCGATTCTCGCGCGCTTTCCACAACCGCCTAACAGTCAACCACTTACCACCCAAACGACTCTTTCCACGCGCCACACACCACATTCCCCACCACAAAACATGCCTAACCGTGGTGCGAAACATGCCTAACCATGGCTCAATACATGGTCTTTCGAGATGCGAAAGGTAAGCTATCGCAACTCAGTTAGGCATGTTTCGCAACGGATGCTCTCACACGAGCGGTTTCGAAAGCTTATCTTTGTCTTTTCGAAAGCTAAAAACGGCGCGTTTTGCTTCTGGTTTGCGGAACGAAAAGTATGTAGTTTTCGACCAATTATTTCAACAATCACAAGAGCGAAACCTGTTTGTTTCACTCCACAAAGTGTGAGATGCCAGCGGTGGTTCTCAGCGGTCGTCGTCCACAAAGGCCAGACAGGCGAAGCTGATGTGGGCGGGATGGGCTTGTTCCAACACATGGGCGCAAGCGCACGAGGTGGCGCCCGTGGTAACCACATCGTCGACCAAGAGGATGTGCTTGTTGGCCAGACTGTCACCGTCGCGCAACACAAAAGCGTTCTTCACGTTCTCCGAACGATCCCAACGGGTGCGCCGCGTCTGACTGCCCGCAAACGAGGTGCGCACCAGCACATGGCTGTCTACCGGAATGCCCGTGGCCTCCGAGAGCCCTTGGGCCAGCATCAGGCTTTGGTTGTAGCCGCGCTCCTCCTCGCGTTGCCACGCCAAGGGCACCGGCACGATGAGGTCGACGCCATCGGTGAAACCACTCTTCACCATGGCCTGACCCATCAGTCGGCCCAGCGCAACACCCAGTTCGGGGCGCCGAAAATATTTTAACTGATAAAGGGGGTGCGACGATTCGGAGTGGGTAAAATGGTAGATGAGCGCCGCCGCACGCGCCACCGACGGCACACGGCCCCAATACACCTGCGCCATGGCGTTGTCGTAGGGGTGCAAGAGGTGGTCGGTGCGAGGCAACAACGAGTCGCAACGCGAGCATATCTCATCCTCGTCGGCCGACAACGGGGCCTGGCAGATGGGGCAACAGCGCGCCAAGGGCGCGTCGAACAGGCGTTGTAGGAAACTAACTTTCATCGTCGTCGTCATCGAAATCGGCCGCCTCGTCGATGCATTGGCGAATGAGGCGCATCTCGAATCCGCGCCCCATGGCATACTTGATGAGTTTCATGCTGCGCTCATAAGGAGTGCGCGCCTTGATGGTGCGCCATTTGCTCTGCAGCAACGGGCGCAACACGGCGAGGTAATCGTCGTCGGGCACGCTATTGAGCGCCTCGTTCATGGCCTCCCTGCTGACGCGTTTCATGTAGAGGGCCTGCTCTATCTTGCGGCGCCCCCATCCGTCGAAGCGCACCTTGTCCTCCACAAAAGCGTTGCAATAACGGGTCTCGTCGATGAAATGATGTTCCTCCAAGTAGGCCACCACACGTTCCTGGGCGGCTTCGTCGAGTCCCCAACGGCGCATCTTGTCGATGAGTTCGCCGGCGCAATGCTCGCCCTTCGAGCAGAGGTTGGCGAGGTTGGCCAGCGCCTTCTCCTCGCTCACGGTCTTCTTGTTTTCCATAGTCTTCTCGGAATTGGGTTCTAAGGGGCCACAGGCTTGCGCGCCGGCATCATGGCGCGGGCAAAGCGAAGGCGCCCGAAGGCGTCGGCTATGAGTTGGCAATCGGCAAAGCCCATCTCCACCAACATGCGCTCAAGGTCGTCGGCAAACAGCGGATTGATCTCAAACCACAGTTGGCCCTCGGGCCGCAGGGTGAGGCGCGCATACTGGGCGATGGCCCGATAGAAGCGCAACGGGTCGGCGTCGGGCACGAAAAGGGCCAACTCGGGCTCATGGTTGAGCACATTGGGGCGCATGTCGGCGCGCTCCCTCTCGGCGATATAGGGGGGATTCGACACGATGACATCCCATCGATCGCCCTCGCCATCGGCGGCTGCGCACGTGGCGGCCTGCAAGGCATCGCGCAACTCGAAGTTCACCTGGGCTTGCAGGCGGTGGGCATTGGCGCGCGCCACCAGCAGGGCGTCGGGCGAGATGTCCCACGCACTCACCTCTACTGGGGCAAGTCCCAACGCCAGGGTGATGGCGATGCAACCGCTGCCGGTGCCCACATCGAGCACCCGGAGGGGCTCAGGGGGCTGCAAGCAGCAATAGGGACGGGCGTTGGCGGCGAGGATGCGTTGGCACAAGTCGGCCGTCTCGGGGCGCGGAATGAGCACGCCGGGGGCCACGCGAAACACGCGGTCGCAAAACTCGGTCTCGCCCAGCACATACTGCACGGGCTCGCCTTTCTCAAGTCGTTGCATCATTTTTTCCAATCTGTCGGCGTCGTCTCGCGATAAATCACTAACTTTGCCACACACAATGTCGGTAAGCGACATGCCAAAAGCCACGTCGAGCACCCAACGAACGATGCCTTGAGCCTCGTTGGGATCATAAAGGGGCAACAACCGATGCCAGAGGATGGAGTATGTCATAATCTGTATGCAAAGGTAGTGGAAACGCAAGACAACACAAAGCGGAAGGGCTCCTTTTTGGAAAAGAAATGGCCTTAGCGGGGCGAAAAGCAACGCTTTATCCCGTCATGGCAACGTCAAGGAAACACGAAAAATCGAGAATATGACCCAAGAACAACTGGACGAACAGTTTATGCGGCGCTGCTTGCAGATAGCGCGCGGCGGACGCCTCACGGCCAAGCCCAACCCATCGGTGGGCGCCGTCATCGTGGCCGCCGACGGCCGCATCATCGGCGAGGGATTCACATCGGCCTATGGCGGCCCCCACGGCGAGGTGAACGCCTTCGCATCGGTAAGGCCCGAGGACGAGGCGCTGCTCTCGGACGCCACCATCTACGTGTCGCTGGAGCCTTGCTCCCACTGGGGCAAGACGCCCCCTTGCTGCGACCTCATCATCCGCAAGGGGGTGAAGCGGTGTGTGTGTGGCTGCGCCGATCCCTTCGCCAAGGTGCAGGGGCGCGGCATCCAGCGCATGCGCGAGGCGGGCATCGAGGTAACGGTGGGGGTGCTGCACGACGCGTGCATGGCCTCCAATCGTGAGTTTATGACGGTGAACGAGCATCACCGGCCATTCATCCTCCTGAAATGGGCCGAAACGGCCAACCATTTCATTGGCTACCAGAGGGCCAAGGATGGTGGAGCCCAATCGCCCTTGCGCCTCTCGTCGCCCTTCACGCAGATGTTGGTCCACCGCCTGCGCGCCCACTATGACGCCATCCTCGTGGGGCGCGGCACCCTGGAGGCCGACCACCCCTCGCTCAACGTGCGTGAGTGGAGCGGTCCCAATCCGGAGCGGTTGGTGCTCACCAGCAAGCCCCAGGAGGTGCCCGAGGGGTTCCGAGGCTTCACCAACATTGCCTCGGCGCTGGCCTACTTATCGGAGACGAAGCGCCAGAGCCTCCTCGTGGAGGGGGGCGCGGCAACGCTCAACGCCTTCATCGACGCCGACCTGTGGGATGAGATTCGGGTGGAGACGGCGCCGTTCACCATCGACGAAGGCGTGGCGGGACCCACGCTTCCGGCCCATGCCAAGCTCGTGGGAACCGACCTGTACGATGGGCGCGTCATCCGCCATTATGCCAAACGAACGGCGGAAGACGTGAAAAAACCTTAATAAAAGATAGGAACACGCACGCGGAAATCTTAAAAAGGTTATAAATTTATACCTTTGCACCCAAAATAGGACTAATACTATTCAAAAGATGAAGAAAATACTATCACTCACTTTGCTGGCATTGGTAACATTGCTGGCGCAAGCGCAGATGGTCAATCCCGTAAAATTCAGTTCGCATCTGAAGATGAACGGTACGGCCGAAGCCGAGATTATCTTCTCGGGAAAAATTGAGAAGGGTTGGCATGTCTACTCCACCGGCTTGGGCGACAACGGCCCCGTGCAGGCCTCGTTCAACGTGAACAAGCTCGACGGCGTGGAACTGGTGGGCAAACTGAAACCCCGGGGCCACGAAATCAGCACCTACGACAAGCTCTTCGACATGAACTTGCGCTATTTTGAGCATAGCGCCACGTTTGTGCAGAAGGTGCGTTTCACCAAACCCCACTACACCATCGACGCCTACCTGGAGTATGGCGCCTGCAACGACCAGAACTGCATGCCTCCCTCGGAGGTGAGCATCAAGAGCTCGGGCAAGAGCCCCGCTGTGACGGGCGCCGCCGAGAAGCAAGAGGAGACGGCCGCTGAGAAAGCCGCCGAGGCTGCCGCCAACGGCGAGCCGATGGCCGACACCGCCGCCCTCGTACAGAATGGCGACTCGGTGGCCGCTACGGCCTTGGCCGTCGACACCACGGGCATCAACGAGGACCAACTGTGGAAGCCGGTCGTGAAGGAGTTGCAATCGATGAGTGGCGTGAACGACATCGCCAACATGTCGATTTGGTACATCTTCCTCATGGGTATCGTGGGTGGCCTCTTGGCATTGGTTATGCCATGCATCTGGCCCATCATCCCCATGACCGTGAGCTTCTTCCTGAAGCGCGCCAAGGACGACCGTCGACGTGGCATACGCGACGCGGTGCTCTATGGCGTATCGATCATCGTGATCTTCCTGCTCTTAGGCATTGGCGTGACGGCCATCTTCGGTCCCAGCACGCTCAACGCCCTGTCGACCAATGCGGTGTTCAACGTGTTCCTGTTCTTGCTCCTGGTGGTTTTCGCCCTGAGCTTCTTCGGATGGTTCGAGATCAAACTGCCTGAGAGCTGGGCCAACAAGGTCGACACGAAGGCTTCGAACACAAGCGGCTTCGTGAGCATCTTCCTCATGGCGTTCACGCTGGTGCTCGTGTCGTTCTCTTGCACGGCGCCCATCATCGGCCTGCTGCTGGTGCAAACGGTGACCTCGGGCGACTGGGTGGCTCCTGCCGTGGGCATGTTCGGCTTCGCCCTCGCCCTGGCCGTTCCGTTCTCGCTCTTCGCCATGTTCCCCTCATTGATGAAGAAGAGCCCGCGCAGTGGCTCGTGGATGGACCAGATCAAGGTGGTGCTGGGCTTCGTAGAACTGGCCTTCGCCCTGAAGTTCCTCAGCGTGGCTGACCTGGCTTACGGCTGGCACATCCTCGACCGTGAGACGTTCCTCTGCCTCTGGATTGTGATCTTCGGCGCCCTGGGATGCTATCTCGTGGGTTGGCTGAAGTTCCAGCAGGATACCATCGGCGGCGACCTGAACAAGCCGATGCCGGTTCCCGCAATCATGTTGGGTCTCTGCTCGCTGGCCTTCGCCATCTACATGGTGCCTGGCTTGTGGGGCGCTCCGTGTAAGGCCGTGTCGGCTTTCGCACCGCCCATCAACACACAGGACTTTAACCTCAACACCAAGGTGGTGGAAGCCAAATATGACAATTATGAGGAGGGTATGGCTGCCGCCAAGGCGCAAGGCAAGCCCGTGCTGCTCGATTTCACCGGATTTGGTTGCGTAAACTGCCGCAAGATGGAGGCTGCCGTATGGACCGACCCGCAGGTGGCCGACAAGTTGGAGAAGGACTACGTGCTCATCTCGCTCTTTGTGGACGACAAGACGCCGTTGGCTGAGCCCATCGAGATCACCGACGATAGCGGACAGAAGCGCACATTGCGCACCGTTGGCGCCAAGTGGAGTTGGCTGCAGAGCCACAAGTTCGGATCTAACACCCAGCCGTTCTATGTGGCCGTAGACGCCAATGGCAACCCGCTCACGGGCAGCTACTCGTTTAAGGAGGATGTTCCCGCCTACCTCGACTTCCTCGAGAAGGGCCTCAAGAACTTCAAATAAGCGCAGATGGCAAGGCTCGTTGCGCGTGAACGCTCTCGCGCGACAAGCCTTTCAAACATCAAGAAACAACGTTCTGACCATCGTCTAACGACATACATCATCGCATAGCCTGGGATATTCCATCCCGGGCTATGCGTTTTTTAGCGCCTATAGACAGGATCATCAACGGCAATCGGCCATTAGAGCGAAACGGAAAAGGGTTAGGATGTTATTGATTCTATTCAACCCCAATCGGTCATTAGATTTCAATTCTTGTTAGTGTTTGTTTCGAGCAGGTTGCGACAGGCGCGGTGAAGCCATAGCGGGCTATGGCGAAACGCGAATGGAAGCAAGATGCCGAAAGAAACGCTGACAAGAGTTGGAAAGAAACAATAACAACCTGCGATTTTCCTTATTTCGGTCTAATGACCGATTGGGGTTAAACAAAAGGAAACAGCCCCGTTGTGCGTGTGGCACGACGAGGCTGCTACCTATGGTGCTTTGGGCAGGTTTGCATGGGATAACCCATACAAGCCTGCCACTATGCAGAGGGTTTATTTTACGAGAATCTTACCCACCTTTACGGTGCCGTTGGCCAAACGGTTCTTCACGATAACCACTCCCTTATGCGGTTGGGCGATGCGCTGACCGTCGAGGGTGTAGTATTCCTGGCCTACGATCGGCTGACCGTTGTCGGTGTTGACGGAGCTAATGCCCGACACATGACTGTCCTCATTGATGAAGAACAGGCGGAAATTGTCGACCTTGAACCATCCGGCGCCATTCACAGCGGTGCTGTTTGCGAAGGTGCCGCCCTCCTTGTTGACGCCATTGGTGCGGAAACCGATGGTGGCTGTGCCGTCGGCCTGCACGTCGAAGTAGAGCGCCATAGGCTTGAGGAGCGATGTGGTTTCGTCGCCGCTCTCACAGGTATAGCCCGCATAGGTGAGGTGTTTGAGCGTGTCGGCGTTGAGCGCGTCGAAGTTGATGGCCTGTTGCATGTCGGGGGTGATGTTGTCGATGTAGTCGCCCTCGCCGCCCCACATCTGGACACAACTGTTGGCGAAGACGCGCTGGGTAGTGACATTGTTGCCAGCCCAGTTGTTTTCCACCATCACATTGGCTCTAAGCTGATACGTTCCACGTGGCAGGCCACAGATGGTTTGCTTCAGTTCCACCTCGGGCATGTTTGAACTCCAGATACCCCAGAGGTGCGTTCCGTCGATGGGCTGCTGGGTATGAGTGTTGCCCTCACCGTCGGTCACATTGATGGCGTCACCGTTGTTGATGCCGCACCAGCCCATGTTGTAGCCGTTGATGGTGGTGGCGTCTTGCACGTCGCCGTTGAGCGTGAGCGTCCATCCAGTGGGAGGAGCGGCCACGCCACCCGTTTCCGATCCAGCCCCGCCCTGTGCGGTGAGGTCCTCGAAGCTGGGGTTCTTGATGAGGGCTGTGGCCTCGCTGCCCACCTTCACGCCTCCGAGCTTGCACTTCTCAAGCGCAGCCTCCATCTTGGCGATGATGGCGTTGATCTCCTCCTCGCCAGCGGTGCCATCGGCATAGAGGTCTTGCGCCTCCACCTCCACCACCTGGCGGTAGGCGTCGATGCCGTCGTAGAGGGCATAGGTGTTGAGGTTCTGGTAGTGTTCCTCAAGGGCGCTCTCCAGTTTCTTATAAAGGTTCACTGAGTTGACCACCGGTGTGATGATGTTCTTGCAGGCCATGATGGCGGCGTCGATGGCGGCGGGGTCGGCGTCATCGTCTACATAGTTGTTGTCGATGGTGTTTTGCAGATCGACAGCCACCGATTCCTGCATCTTCTCATCGTTGAAAGCCATGAGCTTGTCGAAGTAGAAGTTGTAGATGTTGAGCGCGTCGTCCTTGACATAGCCCATCTTCGCAATGCGGAAATTGTCGAGTTTGAACCAACCGTCGCCACCCTGGGGGTTGGCTGTGGTGCGCTTGGCGGCTGCGATGTTTCCGTTGGTGCGGAAGCCGAAGGTCAACGTGCCATCATACACGTAGGCGTCGCATGCCATGTTCTGCATTTCGCGGTCGGTGGTCAACTCGGTGTTGTTGGCGTATGCCAGCACCTCGTGGGCGTCGATGAGCGACGCGTCGTACTCGCTCTCCAGTCCGAAGAGTGTGGAGTTGAGGTTTCCGAAGATGCGTTGTGTGGTGCGGCGCGATCCGTCGTCATTGGCTCCGACCATCACGGCAGCCTCAATGTGATAGGTGCCGTTCTCCAGTCCGTCGATGGTTTGCGAGATCTCAAACTCGGGTATGCTCTGGTTCCAGACGCCGAAAGCCAGGTTGCCGTCTTTGCTCTCGCCCTCACTGTCGCTGTTCACGCCATACCAGGTCGTGAGCCCTGTGGCGCTCACCTCGTCGGCGGTAGTCACCTGCTTGCCGTTCACGTAGGCGTTCCAACCTGTAGGAGTAGCACCTATACCCGTTGCCTCGGCGCCTCCTTGGGCCGAGAGATCCTCAAAACTCATGTTCTGTCCCAAATTGGTGATATCGCCCTTACCACCATTGAACTCCACCTCAGCGTAGATCAACTCGTTTTGGGCAGCAGCCTGCTGGGCGGGGTCGGTCACGGTGCAGAAGGTTTGAAGAGCCTTGGCGATGGCAGCCTTGAAGGTTGCGTTAGTGCTCTCGCCGAGCATCGCCTGCGCTTTCTTTATCTCGTTGTAGAGATTGTTCTTGGCGTCGACCATCTGGGTGGCCGTGTTGTAATCGTCTTGTGTAACCTCCTCCTTACTATATAATAAGGTGGCGGCGTCGACCCAGGCTTGCCAGCCAGCAGCGAAGCCTTCCTCGGGCACCTCAAGGCGCTGGCTCTCCACACCGGTGATGAGCGTATAGAGCTGCATGTGCTGATGATAATTGGCAACGTGGGCCGTGTCGGCGAAAGCCCACAACTCGTGGTCGGCATTCAGGGGGTGTATCCAGCCGGTCTCAGGATCCACGTAGGGCGTGGTGTTGTCGTCCATCATCTCCACGCCTCCCATATAGTCGGGGAAGAACTGGTTGCCATTAAACGTGCTAACCAAATACTGGCCGCCACCGCTAAGGTGAACAGGCAGGCCATGGACACCCTCGCAAGGGTGGTCGGTGGCGTTCACCAAACGGTAGAAGCCTGGGTGATCGGCACTGGGTGTGATGAGGAAATGGGCTGCTTGGGTGAGGTTGCCATTGAGGTTGGACAAACCTATGCCGTAGCCGATGAAGGTTGAATCGGTGCTGTTGAAGTACCAACCGTCATCGTCCTTGTGGGCCACGAAAGCATAGCTCTTGCAGTTCGACGAACCGTAATCGAGCAGGTAATAGGCGCCATCCCATGAGGTGCGACTCAGGTAGAGGTCGGGCTTGGCGTAGTTGACGAGCGTGTAGGTAGCTCCATCGACCAATTCTTGTGCGATGGTAGGTGGGTCGATGGCCATCGCTGAAGTCGACGACACTACGGCAGCCAATAGGGCCGCAATGCGCAGATAGTTTTTCTTCATAAGTGATAGTGTTTTTAGTTGATGGTTTTATGGCCCTTACTCAGTGTTGAGGTTTAGCGGGAGAAGGGCGGTTTGTTATAGATTGACTTGTAGATGGTGTTAAAGTTACAAATAAAAACGATTCGTTGTATCGAAAAAACGGTGTTTTTTTCATTTTGTGGGCATATTTACCCTCAAACGGTTAGTTTTTTAGTAACTTTGCATCAACCAATCGAAAAATACGCATTAAGATGAATATAGAAAACATGATCAGCTCATCGGCCTTGGCTGCCGTGAAGGAGCTTTATGGCGTCGACGCTGAGCCGTCGATGGTGCAGTTGCAGAAGACCAAGCCCGGCTTCGAGGGCAACCTTACGCTGGTGGTCTTCCCGTTCTTGAAACTCTCGCATAAGAAACCGCAGGACACCGCCGCCGAGATTGGCGAGGTGCTGGTGCGCGATTGCAAGGCCGTGGCAGCCTATAACGCCGTGGGCGGTTTCCTCAACCTCGTCATTGCCCCAGAGGCATGGCTCGGACTGCTGGGTGAGATCGACGCCGACCCCACCTTCGGCATGAAGCACGCCGGCGAGGACGCTCCGCTGGTCATGGTGGAGTATTCGTCGCCCAACACCAACAAGCCCCTCCACCTCGGTCACGTGCGCAACAACCTGCTGGGTTGGAGCTTGTCCAAGATCCTGGAGGCCAACGGCAACAAGGTGGTGAAGACCAATATCGTGAACGACCGTGGCATTCACATCATGAAGTCGATGCTCGCTTGGCTCAAGTGGGGCAACGGCTGCACACCCGAGAGCACCGGCAAGAAGGGCGACCACCTCATCGGCGACTTCTACGTGCTCTTCGACAAGCACTACCGCGAGGAGTGCGCCGAGCTCAAGGCCAAGTTTATGGCTGAGGGATTGGACGACGAGAAGGCTGAGGAGAAAGCCAAGCAAGAGGCTCCACTCATCCAGGAGGCGCACCACATGCTCGTGAAATGGGAGCAGGGCGACAAGGAGATTCGCGACCTCTGGGAGAGGATGAACAACTGGGTGTATGCCGGTTTCGACGAGAGCTACAAGGCGCTCGGCGTGAGCTTCGATAAGATCTACTATGAGAGCAACACCTATCTCGTGGGTAAGAACAAGGTGATGGAGGGCTTGAAGAAGGGCCTCTTCTACAAGCGCGAGGATGGTAGCGTGTGGGCCGACCTCACAGCCGACGGCCTCGACCAGAAGCTCCTCATCCGTTCTGACGGCACATCGGTATATATGACGCAGGACATCGGTACGGCCGAGATGCGTTTCAACGACTTCCCCATCGACAAGATGATCTATGTGGTGGGCAACGAGCAGAACTACCATTTCCAGGTGCTCTCGCTCCTGCTCGACCGTCTGGGCTTTAAGTGGGGCAAGGACCTCGTTCACTTCTCTTACGGCATGGTGAACCTGCCCAACGGTAAGATGAAGAGCCGCGAGGGAACGGTGGTCGACGCCGACGACCTGGTGGAGCAGATGGTGAAGGAGGCTCGCCAAACATCCGACGAGCTTGGCAAGTTCCACGACATGAGCGAGGAGGAGAAGCAGGAGGTGGCACGCATCGTGGGCCTCGGAGCGCTGAAGTATTTCATCCTCAAAGTCGACGCTCGCAAGAACATGCTCTTCAACCCAGCCGAGTCGATCGACTTCAACGGCAACACGGGTCCGTTCATCCAGTACACCTACGCCCGCATCCAGAGCATCATGCGCAAGGCTCACGAGGCTGGCGTAGACGCCCTGCCCATCGACGACAGCTATGCGCCCAACGCCAAGGAGGTTGAGGTGATCCAGAAGCTCGACGCCTTCAAGGTGGCCGTGAAGGACGCTGGCGAGAACTATAACCCCGCCGGCATTGCCAACTACTGCTATGAGCTGACGAAGCTCTTCAACCAGTTCTACCACGATTACAGCATCCTCTCGGCCGACACCGACGTGGAGAAGGCCTTCCGCCTGAAGCTTGCCGCCAATGTGGGCAAGGTCATCAAGAACGGCATGGGCCTGCTGGGCATCGAGGTGCCTGAGCGTATGTAATATGCCGAAGAAGCACGACGAGGGAGCGCATCACGCGAAGGGTGTGACGCGCCAGTGGCTTGAGCAACGCGCCAAGGAAGACCGCCTGTTTTGGACCGACGGCGAACGTAGCTTGTGGGCGTTGCTCAAGGGCCTGCCCGCGCCGGCCCACTTCGTCAGGAAGCATATAGTGGGCTGCTACATAGCCGACTTTGCCAGTCCGGCCCAACGGCTCATCGTGGAGCTGGCAGGCAAGTACCATTTTCGCGGCGAGCAGCCGGTGAGCAACGCCGAGCGAACGGCCGACCTCAACGCCATGGGCTACACCGTGGTGACGCTGACGCCCGAGGAAGTGGCTTCGGAGCAATGGAAGGTGGCTCGCCAGATTCAAGATATCATCAAACGCATGGAAATATCCTACCCCAAAGCAGCGGTCAAGAGCCCATCGGTGGCATCGGCACCGAGCGCACCAGCGCCCACACCGACAAAGGACGCCACGTTGCAGTTGCCTCCCGAGGTAACACGCAATGCGTGGGCGGTCGACGCGGCCTGTTCGGGCAACCCCGGGCCCATGGAGTATCAGGGCATCGATCTTGCCACGGGGCAACAGGTGTTCCACTACGGACCCGTGCATGGCACCAATAACATAGGTGAATTCTTGGCCATCGTGCACGCACTCGCCCTTTGGGACAAGCAGGGCGTGACCGATAAGACGCTCTATTCCGACTCGTACAACGCCATCCTGTGGGTGAAGAAGAAGCAATGTCGCACCAAACTGGAGCGCAACGCCAACACCGAGCAGCTATACCAGGTCATCGCAAGGGCCGAACAGTGGCTGCGAACCCATACCATCCGCGTGCCCATCCTGCAATGGGACACCCGTCGATGGGGCGACATTCCCGCCGATTTCGGACGCAAATAAGCCGCCATTCTCCCAGAGGCGAGCCCTATAACCGTGGGCATCATGGGCTTTCTTGGTCCATGATGCCCATCGTTTTTATGAAGAATAATAGGGCTTTCTTGCCTATTTTTAGCATCACAACACATCGGTTTGCCATCCAGCGGCTACCGCTCACACTTCCCGGCCGCAAACCGCATTCTACCCCCATTTCACATCCTTTTAGCCCTGTTTTACCCCATTTTCGCCCTAAAAATACGAAAAAGTAGCCCTTAATGAACGATTTTTCACTCTATTATTAAAGCATAATGTGTAACTTTGCCACCGATTATTAAATGTAAACATCACAATCTTCTAATTATTAGTTACACTACTTATGAAAAAAGTATTACTAATCTCTCTCGCAGCAATGTTGGCCGCTCCAACATTTGCGCAAGACCAGATTGGCGACGACTGCACCAAGTACATCGTCAACGCTGGTTTCGACGAGGATCTGACGTGGAACGTTGATGGTTCCACAAAGACAATCGTCGACAAGTCAAAGAAATTATCCGACCGATCTCAGGCTTGGATGGCTGAGGACGGTACGGGCTACTGCTGGGGCGGCATCAGCTCCAAGAAGCGTAAGGACGACGCAGAATTCGGCTGGAACGGCTTCTTAGGTCATGTAAAGGGTTGGACCGTGGCTAACGGCAACAAAAACTCGCTGACTGATTGGTGCTATTTCGGCACAGCTCCCTACGCACTCGGCGAGAAGGCCATCCCCATCGCTGACGACGGCGACACCTATTTGGTGGCTCCCGCAAAGCCCGACGAGGTGCAGGGCGACGACAACAAGGGCTTCCTATATCTCCGCGCAGGTTGGGGCAACTGGGCCACCTACACACAGACGGTGCATGTGCCTGTAGGTAAGTACACCCTTTCCTATTGGGTGTACAACGCCAACTACGAGAAGAGTAAAGATAATAAGAAGGTGAAGAACCTCTCACAGGTGGTTTGCCGCCGCGACACCGTGGTCGACGCCGATGGCTTCAACGCCTCAACATGGACCAAGCACGAGATGGACATCACCGCTACCGACTCGCTGACCATCACCCTCGGTTACAAGAGCGACGGTGGTTCGGCTTCTAACCCCTTCGTGCTCATCGACGATATCCGCCTGACAAAGATCGACGATGTGACACGTCAGGAGATCATTGCAAGCGACATCGAAGAGCTCGTGGCTAAGTTCGACGAGATCGAGGGCGACCTGATGGACTATCAGGGTTTGGTCGTTGAGATCGAGGACGCCAAGATCGCCGCTGATGAGGCAGCCTCATCCGACGACGTAGACGTACTGACGGCAGGCTATGAGGCCGCCAACGCCGCCTACAAGCGTTTCGCTGCCGTGAAGGACAACATCGCCAAGCTTCAGTTGCTCGAGAAGAAGGCCACAGCGCTCCGCGAGACTGGCTATCCTGGCTTGGATGAGCTCGACGCTGCCATCAACGCAGTGGAGGATGCCATCACAAACGGCACAACACTCGACATCGAGGCTCAGGTGACAGCTTTCGACGCTGCCATCAAGACCTATCTGGCCAGCAAGGACGCCACCGTGGACGATCCTGCCGACTACACTTACTACGCTCAGAACACATGGTTCATCAAGGACGGTCTGGAGCCTACCGTAAATGCCGACGGCTCATGCACCTATCCTAACGCTACAAAGGCCGACGGCTCTGCCAACTACGAGAACGGCAAGGGCAACGACGACTTCACATCCAACGCTTGGTACAAGGGTTCATTCACCGAGGGCGACCAGCGCCTGAACTTCGCACAGGGCCGTTCATGCTGGAACGCATGGGCTCAGAACTTCGATGACCTCAGCGTGAACCAGGACATCAAGGGTCTGCCCAATGGTTATTATATGGTAGCTGGCGACCTGATTACTCAGGACAACTGCGTGAGCGACCAGCACGTGTTTGCCAAGAGCCCCGTGGACGAGGCCGTCTCTGAGCCTCTGACCGTTGGAACATGGAACGGAAACACCAACGATGGCGCTTGGACCACACTGACCACTGGCAAGGTGCTCGTGTACGATGGCCGTCTGACCATCGGCGCTACCGGCACCAACATGCCTTCATCTACAACAGTTCCCTCTCAGAACGGATGGTTCTGCGCCACAAACTTCAAGCTCTACTATGTTGGAAAGGCCACTGCCGAGGAGATCGCAGCTGCCATTGCCAAGAGAGAGCAGCTCGCTGCCAACCTCGCCGACGGCATGCACTACGCTGGCGACAAGGCTTCCGTGAAGGATAGCATCGAGGCCTACAAGGCTCAAAACAACATCGACGTGCTCAACAACGGTATCAAGTTGGGCAACAAGTCGGAGGCTAAGTACACTGAGGTGATGGCTGAGGGCAAGACCTTGCCTACCGTTCAGGCCAAACTCGCCGACGAGTCGTCGTACGCTCCCGTACACAACATCGTGGCTTTCGCCTGGGAGAAGACCAACAACTACCTTACCTCAGACAAGGCCACTTACACAGCCGTTGACGGTAAGATCACCGAGCTGAAGCGCTACGCTGATACTTATTACAACGCTGCACACGAGGTCGACTCTGTGTCGGCCACTCTGAAGTCAGCCGTTGCCAAGAAGGCGCTGACCGCTACGCTCAACGAGCAGGTTTCTGTGCTCACACTCGGCGACTCAATCCAGAAGGACGCTACGGTTACAGCCCTCATCGCTCAGCTCAAGAACGCCATCACCCAGGCTCAGGCTCAGGATCTCTATGAGAAGAATCCTAACACTACCAACTACACAAGTATGATTCTGAACCCCGACGCTGCCGCCGAGACAGGTTGGAACATCAATAAGGGCACCGGTAACACCAACACGGGCGTAGGTCAGTACTATGACAAGCGTCAGGAAACAACCCACCGTTACTTCGACTCATGGAATGGCACCGCAGGCGCCCTGAACTACTATGCCGACCAGAAGGTCATTGGCTTGCCCAATGGCACCTATAGGGTAACCGTTTGCGCACGTACCACAGGCACAGGCTCTTATGTGTTCTCTGCCAACGGCGAGGAGGCTGCCGACACCGCTTGGGTCGAGATTCCTACGCAGACCTTCAACTGGACTCACAACGAAATGGGCATCGGCGGCGAGACAAAGGCCGATGGTACCGACTCGATCGTTGACGCCTCAGACCGTTTTGGTCAGATCTGGGAAGACGCTTACCGCGAGTACAGGGAGAATCCTAACCGCGACGAGCTCGCTGGCATCGTCAATGCCGGCAATGGCATGGGTCGTGGCTGGGAGCGCCTGTCATGGACCGCTGAGGTCGTCAACCATGAGCTGACCCTCGGTATGACTACCGACTCCACTCGCACTGGCAAGGCTTGCTTCACCGGCACATGGTTCTCAGTGGTCGACTGGACGCTCGAGCTCATGAATGCTGGCGACAACAACGGTTGGTTTGGTCCGGTCACAGGCGTCAGCGTGCAGGAGGTCAACAAGAACCAGAAGCTCAACGCCATCTACAGCATCAACGGTCAGCGTGTAGCCTCAATGGCTAAGCCGGGTCTCTACATCGTCATCAAGAACGGCAAGGCCCAGAAGGTAATGGTTAAGTAAAACGCTACAAAACAAATCGAAGGTCGGTGAACCCGCTGTCACCGACAATAAACGAAGAAGTCCCAGGTTGCACAATGCGGCTTGGGGCTTCTTATTTTTGGCTAACAACAAATGGGCACGACACACACACTATCTGTCCAAGCCACACCCTCCATCGTTCCATGCCTTTGGCTCATTCGGTCCGTGCGTTTCTACGCAAGGGTGTAAGGAAACAACCAAAGATTATTGATGGATTTTTGAATGGACATCATGTTATTTATAAAAATAATATGTAACTTTGCTACCCAAGGCGGCTCTCGCAGTTCCTCACCCAAAGGCAAGCGGAACCACCCCCTGCGCAAGCAATGGCCTACCTAAAAGCCTAAACAGCAATTCATCTAAGTTGTTGAGAAATAATTAATTTACTAACCTTCTATAAATCATGAGATTCAAAACACTCTACCTTGCAGCAGTCATGCTATTAGCGGCGCTGCAGGTCGTTCACGCCGACACCTATTCGAACGCCTACACCTTGGCCGACGTGACCCAAGGCAACGAGGGCGAGGTTGTCGACCCATCGCTCAACAAGAAATGGGAGCCGGGCATCGACTGGCACACCATGCAGATCGGTTCGGGTGGCCTCTACATCAGCAACAACAAGGGCGCCACCTACATCACCCTCGCCTCCAACCGCACCCAATTTGCCGACGCCGACCTGTGGTATCGCACGGGCAACAACACCGATGGCTACCTCATCTATAACAAGGAGGCTGGCCCCAACAAGGTGCTGGCCGCTCCCACCACAATGAAGGGAACACAGGGCGGCGACTCCTATCCCATCATGGTAGACAAGGACCACGTGCCGGAGGGATACACTTCGACCTGGCTCTTTGCCAAGAGCAACGACCTGGGCTCCAACGTGGAGGCATTCTATATGTACGAGAAGGGGCACGAGGGCTACAAGGTGAACAACCGCAATGGCAAGTTCGCGTTCTGGACGGGCGGCGCCGACCACGGCAGCAGCATCCAGTGGAAATGGGCGCAGCGCACCATGGAGGTGAACATGAGCACCGGTACATTCACATCGAAGAACAGCAACTGGGCCAAGACGTGGACCTCAACAGCTTCGGCTCCGAAGTTGGTGGTTGACGCTGGCGCCAACAACATGAGCATAGCCAACTCCAACGCCACCCGCATACAGGCCTTCCGTGGAACAACGGAGCCACAGAGCTACACCATCAGCGCCGGCGCCGACTATGCCATCGCAGCCTATAGCTTCGATTTCGTGATGTCAGGAACCACCGCCATCACGCTCACCGACGCCGCCGGCCACAAGTACACCTCAAAGTCGACGGTGCAAACCGTCGATTGCAAGGACCTCACCGAGCGCTCCGCCTCGTTCCAGCTCTCAGGAGCCAACGCTGGCGTGGACCTCACCCATTTCCTCGTAACCATCCGCAAGGCCGCCGTTCCCGCTGAGCCTCAGGTGGAGATCTTCACCACGCCAACCACCCAAGCCATTCCTTACCGCATACCCGCCATCGCTACGGCATACGACGGAACGGTAGTGGCCGTGGCCGACTACCGCTACAGCCGTGTGGACATTGGCAGCGGCCGCATCGACCTCCACATCCGCCGCAGCCACGACAATGGCGCCACATGGGACGACATCATGATGCCCGAAGTGATGCGGGGCGATGGCGACAAGACCGAGGGCCATCAGAAGGCGGGCTATGGCGACCCCTGCATCGTGGGCGACAGCGAGAGCCCCCGCATGATCATCACGGCCTGCTCGGGCACACCGGGCTTCTTCGGTGGCACACGCACCCATCACCAGGGTTGGGCTCGATGGTACAGCGACGACAATGGCGCCACATGGAGCGAACCGCAATATATCGACGAGGAGTTCATCTATTCCAAGTTCGACAAGAGCGCCTATGGTCCCATCCGCGGATGGTTTGTGGGCAGCGGAAAGATTTGCCAGAGCAAGACCACCAAAGTGGGCACCCACTACCGTCTCTACTGCGTGGGAAGCAGTTGCCGCCAAGGCAGCAACGAAACTGCCAACTGGGTACTCTACTCCGACGACTTCGGTAAGACGTGGCAGTTCCTGGGCGGATGCGACGAGAGCCCTGTGCCAGGTGGCGACGAGCCGAAGGCCGAGGAATTGCCCGATGGCAGCATCTTGCTCTCAAGCCGATGCACGGGCGGACGCAACTTCAACATCTTTACCTTCTCCGACACAAGGAGCGGACAGGGCACATGGGGACAAGTGGCGTTCTCGGGAAGCGGCAACAAGGGCGTAACCGCACTCTCCAACGCCTGCAACGGCGAGGTGTTGCTTGTGCCCGTGACCCGCAAGAAGGACAAGAAGACGATGTTCCTGCTCCTCCAGAGCCTGCCTTTCGGTAGCGGACGCACCAACGTGGGCGTCTACTACAAGGCGTTGGAGTCGCTCGCCGACTACCGCACGCCCGACGCCATCGCCAAGGATTGGGACGGACGCCATCAGAGCTCTTACATCAGCAGCGCCTACAGCACCATGACCTGGCAGAAGAACAACACCATCGGCTTTGTGTATGAGGAGGACACCTACGGCACATCGGGTGGCGGCTACACCATCATCTACAAGAACTACTCCATCGAGCAGATCACCGATTCGGCCTTCACCTACAACCCATCGGTCAATGGCGACAGCCTCACCGCCCTGGGCATGGGAGCCGTGGTCGACGACGTTACCTCAACCGATAACGTGGGAACCATCGTGGGGCAATACACCACGGAGGCCGCCCGCTTGGTAGCCGACGCTTATGGCAAGTATGCAACCCACCCCACGCGCCAGCAATACGAGCGCCTCAACGGCATCATCGGCTCAGCGCCTCGCGTAAAAATGGGCTTGGAGCGCTATTACACCCTCCGCAACTACGGACGTGGCGCAAAACGCTATGCGCTATATGCCAACAACGCCACAGAGCTCACCGTGAGCACCAACCGCAAGGCGGAGAAGGCCATGTGGTGCATCGTGCCCACGGCCGACGATCCCGAGGTGTTCTATCTGGTCAACAAGGCGCACCCCACGAGCATGATAGGACCCACGCTGGCCGTGGAAACGCGCACCGTGCTCACCAGCAACCCGAAGGAGGCGGGCCGCTACCGCATCGTGAGCACCACGCAGGGGCTCAGCAAACTGCAATGCCTCAATCCCACCAACGCCACCTATCCCTTCCTGCATCTTGCCGGCGACAACGTGCGTATCGTGCCTTGGTTGGCATCGTCGCCCGCCAACAACGCTCCCTCGTTCTGGTACATTGAGCCCACCGACGTCATGACGGGCATCGAGCACATCACCCTTCCGCTCGACCCGAACGCCGCTGCAGCCGCCGAAGCCTGCTACGACTTGGGCGGACGAGCCATACAGCAGCCGCAGAAAGGACAGGTCTACATAAAGGGAGGGAAGAAACACGTAGAGTAAAACCCATCGTTTCCTAAACACGAAACGCAACCAACACCATAAGAGGGTGTGTCATAATTGACTATGGTCATTTATGGTGCACCCTCCTTTTGT
>NZ_JAXVAE010000165.1:0-14569 GCF_037460745.1 Hallella sp.
TGGCGGTCATTAGAAAATGACAAGAAACTTTTTCTAATGACCGATTTGGGTTTATTGAATATTCACGTTTGGGCCAATGAGATCATGAGAGTAATAGGTTCCGATAATCATACGTGCCTGTTGGGAAAGACTTTACGCCCCTACTCCACGCAGTATCGATTCTTTCCTTATGACTTAACCCCAAACCGGTCATTAGATTTCAATTCTTGTTAATGTTTGTTTAGAGCAGTTTGTGACATGCGCGTTGAAGGTATAGCGGACTATGTCGAAACGCGAATGGAAGCAAGATGCCGAAAGAAACGCTGACTAGTGTTGGAAAGAAACTATAATATCCTACCATTTCCCCTTTTGGGGTCTAATGACCGATTGGGGTTAAAAGGTTCTGTCCCCTCTTGTCATGTTGCCTGTCCAAGAATGTTTATGACGAAGATGCACATCCTATTGAGCCTTTGTCATTGTCTGCTCCGTAGCCCAAAGGCACGTGTTCACCTCATTGGACGATAACACTACTAAGATATCTAACGTTCAATAAGAATCAACCCCAAGAGGAATCACCTTTTATTATTGGTTGTGATGGCCTCTTGGGGTTTATTGTTATCGGGGATTTGTTCTTAGAAGAATGTGCGAGCGATCCACGGCGTGGTGTAGGCGTAAGGTACAAATGCCAATGATGGAACAGGCTTGGTCATGATAATGCCAGGTCGCTCACCACGACGGATGCTTCCGTGGGTAGACGATTGGCACATGGCCGCTGCGCCATTGATTGTCACCGCGTTCAAAGCCTCCTCGGGAAGGAGCCGCATCTTCATGCACGCCAAAGACATCACGAAGCGCATGTCGCCCGATGGCGTTGAGCCCGGATTGTAGTCGCTGGCCATGGCCACGGCCAATCCAGCGTTGATCATGGCGCGTCCTTTGCCATAAGGCATGTTCGAGAAGAACGACGTTCCCGGCAACAGCGTGGGTATGGTGTCGCTGGCCTTGAGCGCAGGAATGTCGTTGGCACTCATGTTTTCCAAGTGATCGACCGACACGGCCTTGTTTTTGATGCAGACCTGCATGCCCCCAACAGAGGCCAACTCATCCACATGCACCTTCGGTTTCATACCATATTTGGCTGCAGCGTTCAGCATGCGATCGGTCTCCTCGGGCGTGAAGAACCCCTTGTCGCAGAACACGTCTACGAAATCGGCCAACTTCTCGCTTGCCACAGCGGGCAACATCTCATTGATGACCAGGTCGACATACTCGTTCTGGCGGCCCAAATAATTGCGAGCCACGGCGTGAGCGCCCAAGAAAGTGCTCACCACCCGGATGGGAGAAGCCTCGGCAATGCGGCGGATAACGCGCAACATCTTCAGTTCGTCCTCCGTGTTCAAACCGTAACCACTCTTGATCTCCACGCAGCCCGTGCCCTTATCCATGATCTCATGCAGGCGTTCCATGGCTTGTTCGTAGAGCTCATATTCTGAGGTTTGGTGCAGCAGGTCGGCCGAATTCAGTATACCACCACCTCGTTTGGCCACCTCCTCATAACTGAGTCCACGCACCTTGTCTTCCCACTCGTGCTCACGGCTGCCTGCATAGACGATATGCGTGTGGCTGTCGCAGAACGCTGGCATCACCAATCCGCCATGCGCATCGACCACCTCGATGCAGTGTTCGTCTACGGGTAGCGTGTCCATGGTGCCGTAGTCCTCCACCGTTCCATTGCGAAGCGTTAGCCACGCATTGTCGAGTGAGTAGGTTTTCCCCATGTCGGCACCACAAAGGCGCAGACACGAGGAGGGTCGAAGACCGTAAAGGGTCTTGATGTTGATGATTCGTGTTCGCATGAATGCAATGGGTTATGGCAATTTCTCCGTTCTCAGGAACTCCACCGACTTGGCGATGTACGGGTACATCACCGTATCCTTGTCGATGAACGGCACCACCTTTCGGTAGTCCTCGAAGAGTTTCTCCACGATGGGCGATGACTTCAGCGGACGGCGGAACTCCAACGCTTGGGCAGCGTTAAAGAGCTCGATGGCCAGCACACGCTCTGTGTTGAGAATGACGTTATACAACTTGGTGCCAGCGTTGGCGCCCATGCTGACGTGGTCTTCCTGTCCCTGTGATGTGGGGATGCTGTCGGCCGACGACGGCATGCAGAGTGTCTTGCTCTGACTTACGATGCTGGCTGCGGTGTATTGGGGAATCATGAAGCCACTGTTCACGCCAGGATTGGCCACCAGGAAGCTGGGCAATCCACGTGTACCCGACACCAGCTTGTAGGTACGCCGCTCAGAGATGTTGGCCAATTCTGACATGGCAATGGCCAGGAAGTCCATCGGAAGTGCGATAGGCTCGCCGTGGAAGTTGCCTGCTGAGATAATCAGGTCTTCATCGGGCACCACTGTCGGGTTATCTGTTGTGGCGTTGATCTCCACATCCGTTACTTGCTGCACATAGCGAACGGTGTCTTTCACGGCACCGTGCACCTGCGGAATGCAACGGAACGAGTATGGGTCTTGCACGTGCTTCTTGGCTTGACGAATGAGTTCGCTACCCTCGAGAATGTGTGAGATATGCTCGGCAGTGTCGAGTTGGCCCTGATGGGGGCGCACAGCATGGACGGCATGATAGAACGGTTCGATGCGACCATCGTAAGCATCGAGCGACATAGAGGCGATATAGTCGGCCCAATTAGAGAGCTTTGTTGCCTGGATGATGCTCCAGCAGCAGAACGCACCCATGTTTTGGGTACCGTTAAGCAGTGCCAATCCCTCCTTCGAAGCCAGTTTGATGGGCTCCCATCCCATCATCTGCATGAGTTCAGCGCCACTCATCAGTTTGCCCTGATATTCCACTTCGCCTAAACCAACGAGCGGCAAGCAGAGGTGGGCCAGCGGCACCAAGTCGCCCGAAGCACCCACAGAACCCTGCATGTAAACCACTGGGTAGATGTCGTTGTTGAAGAAATCGATGAGGCGTTCAACGGTATCGAGCTTACAAGCCGAATAGCCGTAAGAGAGCGACTGAATCTTCAGCAAGATCATGAGCTTCACAATCTCGTTGGGAACGCGGTTGCCGATACCACAAGCGTGGCTCATCATCAGGTTGATTTGCAACTGCGAGAGTTGGTCTTCACCGATTGAGATATTATAAAGTGATCCGAATCCCGTGGTCACACCATAGATTGGCGTCTCCGAGGTCGCAATCTTGTTGTCCAAATACTCACGGCAACGCACAATGCGCTTACGCGAGTCGTCGCCCAGTTTCAGTTTATAGTTGCCGCGCAGAATCTCCCACACCTTGTCGAGCGTAAGGTGTCCAGCGCTTATTTCATGAATGTTTGCCATAATAGTCGTGTTAGTTATTAGAATGCTTGGTTAATAATGTCGTCATCGACAAAGTTGGGAAGAGTCACCTGGAAGTCGGGCGTCTGCTCCATCTGGCGCTTGATGGCGTCGATAGACCCCTCGTTGCGCGCCCATGAGCGACGTGCGATGCCGTTGTTAACATCCCAGAAGAGCATCTCCTTGATGTTGTTGCTGCTCTCGTCGCTTCCGTCGACTACCATGCCGAAGCCACCATTGATGACCTCGCCCCAGCCTACGCCACCACCGTTGTGGATGCTGACCCATGTGGCTCCACGGAAGGAGTCGCCAATAACGTTGTGCACAGCCATGTCGGCGCAGAACTGTGAGCCATCGTAGATGTTGCTTGTCTCGCGGAAGGGCGAGTCGGTACCACTCACGTCATGATGGTCGCGTCCCAACACCACGGGCGCTTTCAGGCGTCCGTCGCGCACAGCCTCGTTAAAGGCCAAGGCAATCTTGGTGCGTCCTTCACAGTCGGCATAGAGAATGCGTGCCTGCGACCCCACCACAAGATGGTTCTTGCCAGCCTCACGAATCCAATGGATGTTGTCGTCGAGCTGGTGCTGAATGTCCTCGGGAGCATTCTTGCGCTCCTCCTCCATCACCTCGAGAGCGAGATGGTCGGTGAGTGCCAGGTCGGCGGGGTCGCATGAGGTGCAAACCCAGCGGAACGGACCGAAACCATAGTCGAAGAACATCGGTCCCATGATATCCTGCACATACGATGGATATCTGAATGTGCCGTCGGCCTTCATGATGTCGGCACCTGCGCGGCTCGACTGCAAGAGGAAAGCGTTTCCGTAATCGAAGAAGTACATGCCGCGCTCCGACAGCTTGTTGACGGCTGCCACCTGGCGACGCAACGACTCCTCCACACGCTTCTTAAACTCCTCTGGATCGGCTGCCATCATGCGCTTGCTCTCATCGAGCGTCATGCCTACGGGATAGTAGCCACCAGCCCATGGGTTGTGGAGCGATGTCTGGTCAGATCCCAAGTTCACCTCTATGTTCTCCTCAGCGAGACGTTCCCACAGGTCGACCACATTGCCCACGTAAGCCATCGACACCACACGCTTGTCGGCGATGGCCTGTTTTGTGGCACTCATCAGTTCGTCGAGGTCATAGTGCATCTCGTCGACCCACCCCTGCTCGTAACGCTTCTGCGCAGCCTTCGGGTTGATTTCAGCCACGATGCTCACTACCTGGGCAATGTTGCCAGCCTTGGGTTGTGCACCGCTCATGCCACCCAGACCGCTCGAGACGAACAGCGGGATGGGATTGGTGGCGTGGCGCGACGGGTCGTGCATCACTCGACGTGCGGCGTTGAGCACAGTGATTGTAGTGCCGTGAACGATACCCTGTGGGCCGATATACATGTAAGAGCCGGCCGTCATCTGGCCATACTGACTCACGCCGAGGGCGTTCATGCGCTCCCAGTCGTCGGGTTTCGAGTAGTTGGGGATAACCATTCCATTGGTTACCACCACCCTTGGAGCGCGCTTGTGTGAGGGAAAGAGACCTAAGGGATGACCCGAGTACATGACAAGTGTCTGCTCATCGGTCATCTCCGAGAGGTATTTCATCACCAAACGGTATTGCGCCCAGTTTTGGAAGATGGCGCCATTGCCACCGTAGACAATGAGCTCATGGGGATGTTGCGCCACCTTGGGATCCAGGTTGTTCTGGATCATCAGCATGATGGCAGCAGCCTGCTCAGAGCGATGGGGATACTCGCTGATGGGGCGCGCCTTCATCTCATACGTGGGACGATAGCGATACATATAGATGCGACCATACTTGCGCAGCTCCTCAGCAAACTCAGGAGCGAGGTCGGCATGCAAATGCTTGGGGAAATAGCGCAATGCGTTGCGCAGGGCCAGTTGCTTCTCCTCTGGCTTTAGGATGTCCTTGCGCTTGGGTGCATGATTGATGGCAAAATCATAATCTTGCAATTCCGGCAAGGTGTCGGGTATGCCGACTCGAATGTCGGCCTGAAATTCTTCGAGAGTCATATAAAATGTGGTTTAGAAGAAGGCGGACACAATAATCCGCCCTCATTGTTGTTATCATTCAGTTTGATGGATAGTGGTACGTTCTCAATCCTGCGCCCATGGGCAAGCAGGTGGAACGAAGGGGTGTTAGGCGTCGATCTTGCCGTTTACGATGGCCAGAATCTCCTGTTCCATGCGCTCAGCTTTCTCCTCGTAGTCAGTTGCCTCGCTGATAAGCGCCTCGGCCACGGCCTTGTCGGCCAATGAAGCGGCGTTGATTCGCACGTTCAACGCAGCGCCTCGCACGGCGGCACGCGCAGCAAGAGCGCCCACACCAGCGTCGCTAACGCTTGCGGGGTTGCCCTCCTGGGCCATGGCCCGACAGAGATCGAACACCTCATACGAGCACTTCACGGTCTCCAACGGCACCTCAGCGGCATGACGGGTGGCCGTCTGGATGGCCTTCTTGCGAGCGGCCTTCTCCTCGTCGGTGCCCTTAGGCAAGCCAAAGGCAGCCATGATCTCGTTGAAGGCGTCGGTATCCTCGTCGATGAGGTGCATGAGCTTGTTCATGAGCTTTTGGCCCTCTTCAGCCTTCACGCTGAACTCCTGCCAACGATCATCCCATCCGCGCTTGTGTGCGGAGAGGTTGGCCACCATGGCACCGAGGGCAGCGCCCAGCGCTCCCATGGTAGCGGCGATGGTTCCACCGCCCGGTGCGGGACTCTCACGAGAGGTCTCTTCCACGAATTCCTTCACGGTCAGGTCGGCCAAACGCTTCACGGGCGTGGCGTCTTCCAACAGGTATTCGATGACCTTCTCGCGTGGGTTGAAAGGCTTTAGGTCGTCGAGACTCATCGACTTGATGGCTATCTTGATAATGTCTTCCTCTGGAATACCTACCGAGCGCTCCTGCTTCTCCAGGAAATAGGTGCCGGCCTCGATCAGCACACGCTTGGGAACCAGTCCCACAATTTCGGTGCCTGTGACGCGCACACCGCGTGCGGCTGCAGCGCGGCACACCTCGTCGAAGGCCTTGTGCAATGGCGTCACATTGATATTGGTGATGTTCATCGACACCTGGGCGATGCCATACTCATCGATAAACCAACCGATTGCTTTCGTGCCCTTAAGCGTTCCGGGCTGCATGATGGTTTTTCCGTTCTCATCCTTCAGCGGCTTGCCGGTCAGCTTGCCACCCTCGCGCATTGGACGGCCCTTCTCTCTAACATCGAATGCGATGGCGTTGGCCCTACGGGTCGACGTGGTGTTCAGGTTAAAATTGACAGCGATGAGGAAATCGCGAGCGCCCACTGCCGTGGCGCCCGTCTTGGCCAACTCCTCATCCCAGGGACGAGCACCGAAATCGGGTGCCTCGGCGGGATTGTTGACACGCTCTGCCAGACCCTCGTATTCACCCTTACGGCACACGGCGAGGTTGCGGCGCTCAGGCTTGAAAGCGGCTGCCTCATAGCTGTAGCAAGGCACTTTCAGTTCGTTGGCTATGCGCTCAGCCAAGCGGCGTGAGAGTTCGGCGCACTCCTCAAGGGTCATGCCACTCACGGGAATCAACGGCAACACGTCGGTGGCTCCCATACGTGGATGTGCTCCGTGGTGCTCCCTCATGTCGATGACACGTGCGGCTTGTGCCACAGCGCGGAAGGCTGCCTCACAAACGGCGTCGGGTTCTCCGACGAAGGTCACCACCGTACGGTTGGTTGCCTCACCCGGATCAACGTCGAGCAACATAACTTCCTTGACGCTCTTCACAGCATCAACAATCGAATTGATTTTCTGCATGTCGCGTCCTTCACTGAAGTTGGGCACGCACTCAATGATCTTTTTACTTAAAGCCATAGGTAAATAGATGTGTTTTGTTACTAGATTTTACGATTTCAAAATTATAATTTTTCTTTGAGAACCACAAATAAATATGCGGGAAAAACAACAAGGGCCCTTCTTTTCATGGATTATTCCATTTCAAAGAAGGGCCTTTGGCTATTGCAGCTATCATTTTAACCCCAATGGGCCATTAGACGAAATAGGAGAAACAGTAGGCTGTTATTGATTCTCTACTACTCTTGTCAGCGTTACGGATGGCTCACAAATTTCTTTCCACCTTTTATATAAAAGCCATGCTGTGGACGATTGATGCGCTGCCCCATCAGGTTGTAGATGACATCGGCGTTGGGGCGCACATCCACGCGTACCACATTGGCTATGCCATCGGTTACCTTTTCGAGCAATCGCACATGGTCCACATACAGTAAGGTGTTGTTAGCTGCACCTACCGACTTGTCGCTCTGATAGCCCACGCTGACCACAACCTCAGCGGGTTCGTCGAGGTCGATGTCGAAGGGCATCACGGTCCATGTGTTGGCCACCTTCGGATAGGCATATCGCTTTTCACCGTTGACCACCACACCCGTCAGACTGGTGTTGTTGTTGCCGCCGCTTGTGGTGATCGTGCGACCGTCGTTGCCCGTTTGGTTGGCACACTCATACTTCATGTCGAGCAACAGGCGATAGCTTCCGGCAGGCAGCGTGATGGTCTGCGTAATGGCGTTGGCGCCCGAATCCCATGAGTTGAGCACCGTCAGGCAGCGCACGCCGCAACTGTCATCGGCCACGGGTTGGGCTGTGCGGGCGGCATAGTTGCCCACCGACGAGGGACTGACGCAATAGAGCGTCTGGCTGAATGGCATCGAGTACATGCGGCAGAACTTACTGCCGGCGTTGAGCTTGGTGGCTGAGGCCCATCCCTTCACGGGCAACACGTTGGGCCATTTGCTGCTAATTGCCGACACCACATTGGTGTAACAGTCGGCGTAGGTCACACCGCTCGCCGTGACATTCTTGCTTCGTGCGCCATAGGTCTCGTCTTGCTCGAAGTTGGCATTTGCCAGATAGCGGTCGGTTACGTCAGCGTATCCGTCGATGAGCGTGTCGCCGACCGCTTCGGGAAAAGGGATGTTTTCCACCACCAGTTCGCCCTCAACGAGACTTACTTTCACATCGCCTTTCACGGCGACAGCCTTCTCAACCACCTTGCCCTCATGGGCAGCCCTCACCGTTACGGTTTGTTTTGCGCCCTTGTTGTTGCGGATAAAGATGGCCTTTGCGGTGGAATCCTGCTTGGCGGTGACATCGCTGCCCGTCACAAAGAATCGTATGGGGCAAGCCACGCTGTTGTTTTGCTCGGCCACAAAGGTAGCCTCGGCCACCTCACCGCCTTGGATCTTGGTGGCCACGGGGAACACCGGAGCGCCAAGCGAGGTGCCAACGCCCTTGAGCGTAGCCTTTTGCACGCTGCAGAAATTGCTCATCAGCAGGTAGCGAACCGAGTCGGGATCGGCTGCGATCACGCCGTTCCATCCCTCGGGCAGCAGGTCGCGCAAGGCCACCAGGCCAGCGTTCATGCTGCGTGTGGTGGTGGCGTCCACATTGCTGTAATACACAATGTTACGACGATCGACCACTGTGCCGTTCTCGAACGCACGGCTTTGCGTGTCGTAGGCAGGGTAAATCTTCGACGTGAGCACCGAATTGTTGTTGGCGCGGTCGCCAAACGCCATCTTCTTGTTGTTGGGAGCCACAATGCCCAAGGCGTTGTCGATGTTCACCCAGTTGGTCTCGAAGGTGGTCAGTTGGGAGCCGTCGAGCTGCTTCACGCCCTCTTCGGTGTAGAGGGTGCGGCGTGTGCGCGTCAGCGTATCGGTGCTGATGGCCATCAGTCCACCTTGCTCGCGTGTGATGGTGCCATTGGCCAGTCCGGTCACATAGTCGAGATAGATGACGGCATTGCCCGGTGTGGAATAAATGGCGAAACGGTTGTCGAGCGTAGTCTCGTTGGTGGAGATCTCGCCATTCATCGTCCACGCCTCACCGTCGAGTTGGTAGATGCCGTTCACCACGGGTGTGGCGTTGGTCTTCTTGCCGTTCACGGTGTACCAACCGAGGAAGTTGCCCGTGTTGTTGGCCTTGAAGGGAACGATGATCTTGTTCTTGTCGACCGAGTTGGCGGCGATGTAACCTGTGTAACTGGTGATGCCCGGCGCCCACGAGAAGGTGGTGAAACGGTCGCGGGTATAGCCTCTCACAATGTTCTGTGCGGGTAAAATCTTCGCTGCGCCGTAACGCTCACGAAAATTGTCGAACGTGCTGGGCGTCAGGTCTGCCGTGGTGTTGGCCTCGTGCATCAGCCAGGTCATCATCACACGGTGGGCCTCCACACCCATGCGGCGGGCGCCAATGTCGGAGCGGAGCAGCCATGAGCCGTCGTCGGTGGTTTGCTGGCGTGCCTTGATCATCTTGTAAGCGAGGTTCTCGAGCATCAGGGCGTCGGCGTCGCGCAGGAAGCAGGCGTTGGTGGTATAGCTCGTAATCTGGTCGTAGAGGAACAGGCTCCAGTCGTTGCCGTTGGGCATGGCCAGCTCGCCATCGGCCAGGGCCAACCAGTTGAGCACCTCTTTCTGCACCGCGTCGTTGTTGTGCATCAAGGCGTTGGTCTTCCATTTCTCCGTTCCGTGGAGCGTGTTTTGGAAGAGTTTCAGGGCCAATGCGGCCTCGCCCAACTCCTGGATGACCACGTTCTGGTAGGAGGTGTGGAAATAGTTGTGGTTCTGCAACGTGTAGTCGTCGTAGAGATTCTGGCCCTTGTAGAGGTCGGCCACGGTGGCGTTGTCGTAGTCGGGGTCGACCACCGTGTGGTTATTGGCGTCGTTGCGGTGGCTATAGCTGTTGATGGCAAACTCGCGCAGACGTGCGAACCACTTGGGAGCCAACTCGTCGTTGGGGAACAAGCCAAGTGTGGCGGCCAGCACATCGGCCTCCCAACCATTCTCCTCGGCCTTCGTGTCGCCAGCGTAGCCGGTGGGGATGGTGCGTCCCAACTCGTAGTTGCACTCGGCCTTTAGCAACGCCTTGACGTAGCCCTTCTGCGCATCGGTGAGCTCGTCCCACTGGAAGAAGGCCGAATAGGCCACCGACATGGCCCATAGCGAACTCTCCCACACGTTGTCGGAGGTGCTGGTGGAGCCCCAATAGTTGTTGCCTGCGCACACCTTCAGGCGGTTGGCCTTATGGGTTGAATAGGCGAAGACGAGGCTCTTGCGCGCCATATCTTGCAGGTCGGTCCACGTCACCCCCTCGGGCAGCGTCACCTTGTCCTTGCCATATTTCACCAGGAAGGCGGCAATCATGCCCAGGTCGGCGTTCGACCGCACACCATCCTCGTTGGCCTGCATGGTGGAGTTGCTCTTGAAGCATCCGCACGCCTCGCCCACGCTGTTGGGTGCGGCGCAGTCTTGGAAATCGTTTTTCAGGTATTTGGCGAAACGACCGAGCATCTGCAGGAGGTCGCCCTTCATCGTGGCCTCGTCCACAAAGTCGGCGGTGATGACGCCCTCGGTGATGCTCTTCACCGAGTCTACTTTCTCTGTCGGGTCGACGTAGCCCTCAGGCAGACGCGTCAGGCGGAAGTTGTCGATCATGAAGCAACTGCCACCCGACAGCCAATCGACCTGCAGGCCGATGCTTACATTGCCCTCGGCAGTGGTGGTGAACGTCACGCCCATTTCCTCCCAGGGCATGGTGGCGAAGCATGAGGCCTCGCCCTTGGTGAAGGTGAGCGACGTGCCCTTGCCCTCGGCGAACAGACGCATCGATGAGGCGGCGGCGTTGGCGTAGGCGGAGCGCACGTTGGCGGTCAACTTATAGGTTCCGGCCGGTAGGTTCGCCAACGTTTGCTTGAGCGTGGTGGCATTGGTGGCCCATCCCATACGCATGTAGAAGGCTTGGTTGCCGTCGGCCACGGTGGTTACCTTACCGAAGTTGTTGTCGGTGTAGCAGGCCGGGGTTACGATGAGCGAGGCGCCCATCGCGCTGGAGTTGGTTACGGTCCAACCCGAGGGAGCGTTCGCCTTGTAGCCACGCAGTCCGTCGGCGTTGTTGTTGACAACCGTCAGCGTCGCTGTGTTGTCGGCCTCAAACGAGGGGTTGTTGACATAGCTCGCTGTCACGTCGGTCTGTGCCGAGGCCGCAGCCGACAGGGCAAGTGCCAATAACAAAAATGATGTTTTCATATCCATCTGAATGTTGTTTGCTTGTAGATGAGTTTCAGTTCCAATGGGGTCTTCCCACGATCGCCATCGCAGGTTTAGGTCAGCCCTGAGGGCTACCCATTGGGTTCATGATGCAAATTTAATGGAAAAAAACGAGATTCGGCCTTCGTTTCCGCTTTATTTCGTCTCTACACCTATTATTAAGGAATACCGACGGGGTCTATTCGTTGGCCTTTTAGGTGATGCGTGACAGAAGGAAATACGCGAAGAGGAGTAAAAATGTGGTGGATGAATTAGGGTTATCGATTATTTTGTGTACTTTTGCATGGTATAAAAATAACACAACCTGAAAAACAGAATTGATTCTTATGCACCATCTGATAGACTGTTTCCTGCCTTGCAGCACGCAAGAGGAAAATGAGCGCAACCAGCAATGCCTGCAACAGGACATTGTGAACGAAGTGAATTTCCTTTCTTCTTCCATGACCGAGAGCGCCACATGGAAGGCCATCGCCGCCAAGGCCAAGGCCCCCTACTCGCTCGTTTACCTGAACCGCCAGTTCATCCAATTGGGTTACCTGGCGCTGGAGCGCATGGTGAACGTGGCCGAGATGACAGGTGCCGGCATGCTCTACGCCGACCACTATAAGCTGACGGCCGACGGTCGCCGATTGGAGGCGCCCACCATCGATTACCAACAGGGCAGTCTGCGCGACGATTTCAACTTCGGTAGCGTGGTGCTCCTGAAGACCACCGCCTTGCAGGAGGCCGCCCAGCGCATCACCGCCAATTACCAGGCCGCTGGCTTCTACGACCTCCGCCTGAAGTTGTCGGAGGCGCAGTCGCTTGTTCACGTCAACGAATATCTCTATTCGGAGGTGGAGCTCGACACGCGCAAGACGGGCGAACGCCTCTTCGATTATGTCGACCCGAAGAACCGCCAGTCGCAGGTAGAGATGGAGCAGGCTTGCACCGAGCATCTCAAGGCCGTGGGCGCATACCTCGCGCCGGGTGCCTACAAGCCCATGCGTGTCGACGAGGGAGCGTTCCCCGTGGAGGCCAGCATCATGATTCCCGTGAGAAACCGCATACGCACCATCAAGGACGCCCTGACGAGTGCGCTCAACCAGAAGACCTCCTTCGCCTACAATGTGTTTGTGGTGGAGAATGGTCCCGAGTGCCATTCCACCGACGGCACCACCGAACTGGTGGAGGAGATGGCTCGCGCCGACGAGCGTATCGTCCACATCGTGACCGACCGTCGCGACCTGGGGGTGGGTGGCAGTTGGAACCTCGCGGCCCACGACCCTCGCTGCGGCCGATTCGTTGCCCAACTCGACTCCGACGATGTGTATGCCGACGAGAACACGCTGCAAAAGATTGTCGACGCCTTCCATGAGCAGCAATGTGCCATGCTCATCGGCGCCTACACGCTCACCGACATCCACCTCAACGTGTTGCCCCCGGGCGTCATAGCCCATAAGGAGTGGACACCCGAGAACGGTCGCAACAACGCCTTGCGCATCAATGGCCTGGGTGCCCCGCGCTCGTTCTATACGCCGGTGCTGCGCGAGATCAACCTGCCCAACACCAACTATGGTGAGGACTATGCCTTGGGCCTGGCCATCAGTCGCGATTACATGATTGGTCGTCTCTACGACCCCATCTACAACTGCCGCAGATGGGACGACAACTCAGATGGCGACCTGAGCACCGAGAAGGAGAACCGCAACAACGTTTACAAGGATCGCATGCGCACGTGGGAACTGATGGCCCGCATTGCCAAGAACCGCAAGAACCAAGCATGATGAATGAGCGCAACGTTTCGCCATGGGCATGGATCCCTACGGTCTACTTTGCCGAGGGACTGCCCAATGTGCTGGTGATGGTGGTCTCCGTGACCATGTATATGCAACTGGGAATGAGCGACACCGAGATTGGCATCTACACCGGATGGTTGCAGTTGCCGTGGGTGCTCAAGTTCATTTGGAGTCCGTTTGTCGACCTCTATCGCACCAAGCGCTGGTGGGTAATCATCATGCAACTGCTGATGGGCGCCTCGTTGGCGGGCGTTGCCTTTACGCTCAACACGCCCTTCTGGTTCCAGGGCACCATGTGCTGCTTCTTCCTCATGGCCTTCCTCAGCGCCACCCACGATGTGGCGGCCGATGGCTATTACATGCTTGAGCTCGACGAGCACCAGCAGAGCCTGTTTGTGGGCATACGCAACACGTTCTACCGCATCGCCGTCATCTTCGGACAGGGTGTGCTCATCGCCTTGGCGGGTGTGTTGCAACGCTACTGGAGCGACAACAAGGCGTTTACGTGGAGCCTCATTTTCTATGGACTGGCGGCTCTCTTCATCATGCTTTGGTTGTGGCACGGCTACATCCTGCCCCATGCCAAGGCCGACGCTGAGCGCCCATCGAACGCCCACGAGGTGCTGCAAGGATTGAAGGATACGCTCGTCACCTTCGTCACCAAGGTGCCATGGCGGTCGTTTGTGTTCGTCTTGCTGTTCCTCTTGTTCTATCGCCTGCCCGAGGCCATGCTCACCAAGATGTGCGCCACGTTCCTGCAACGTCCCGCCTCGGAGGGTGGACTGGGGCTCTCGCCCATCGAGTTTGGCATTGCCAACGGCACCGTGGGCCTTGCAGGACTGCTGTTGGGCGGCATCGTGGGAGGATGGTTGGCCTCGCGCGACGGTCTGAAGCGTTGGCTATGGCCATTTGTTTGCGCCATCACCTTGCCCGATGCTGTTTATGTTTACATGAGTTACGCGTTGCCCACCAACCTCGTGTTCATCAGTTCTTGCCTCTTTGTGGAGCAGTTTGGCTATGGCTTGGGCTTCACCGCGCTCACCCTTTACATGCTCTATTACTCGCAAGGCAAGTATAAGACGTCGCACTATGCGCTCTGCACGGCCATCTCGTTCCTCGGACTGATGTTGCCGGGCATGGCCAGCGGATGGCTGAAGGACCTGTTGGGCTACCAGCATTTCTTCATCGCCGTGATGCTGTTCTGCATCGTTACGTTTGCCGTTACGGCGTTTATCAAGATCGATCCGGCCTTCGGAAAGAAAGAGTAATGATCCATTCCTAATTACTAGTGATGCGATATTAATCGCTTAACTATAGTTATATATTTGATATTT
>NZ_JAXVAE010000166.1:0-5175 GCF_037460745.1 Hallella sp.
TCTTCAGATAATTTAAGGGGTGGAAAACATGACAAGCTAAATCCGTTTAAGACAGATGGAAGCCGTCAAAACGTCAATACACGGTAAGTGTTTGATAATAAGTAGATTACAAAAACGCACAAGAATGGCGTATTTGGAGACGGATGAGAGGTCGAACGAAAAAACAGTGTAGATTGATGTATAGTTTGTTAGGATAAATGATCGCAGGATAAACGACGCCTGTTGGTCATTGGGCTTCACATATCATTACCTCCCGTTGGCCGGTGGGGCTTCGCAGTGCTTTTTTTTAGAACACGAATCTCACGAGACTCGGCGTAGCCCCACTGACCACAGGGAGGTAATGACGTGCGTAGACCCACCGACCGAAGGAAGGTAATGCATATCCTATTATACAGTGATGGCATTTTCTCTCAGTTGTCATTCGTGAGATAATAAACACCGACGGTGTTTCCTCTCAGTCGTCATTCGTAAGATTCGCGAGATTCGTGTTCTTTAAAAAATAGCGAGCGTGTGCATCGGCCAGTGGTGCTTCGTACGTCATTACCTCCCGTTGGTCGGTGGGGCTTCGCCGAGTCTCGTGTTCTTTAAGAATAAGCGAGAGTTTGCGTCGCTTGGTGTGGTTTTATCATCCCTGAACGATTATTTACGCGAATCCTTGTCCGTTTCGCTATTTATTTATACTTTTACGACCAATTACCGCAATGCGGGGACGGACGCCCATCATGCCACATCCCCACCGCCTAAACCTACAAACCATGAAGCATCGTATCGCAACCCTATGGATAGCCCTCGCCGGCACCCTGGTCGGCTACGGCCAATCAGTCCAGCCCGGCCAACCATCCCAACTCGCCCAACCTGAGCCATCCTCCCTCACCCAATACGTCAACCCACGCATCGGCACTGGCGGCCACGGCCACGTGTTCCTCGGCGCCAACGTGCCCTTCGGCTACGTGCAGCTCGGCCCCACCGAGCCCACACGAGGTTGGGACTGGTGCTCCGGCTACCACGCCTCCGACTCCGTCCTCATCGGCTTCGGACACCAGCACCTCAGCGGCACCGGCGTCGGCGACCTCGGAGACATCGCCTTCCTGCCCGTGGCCAACGCCCAGCAGCGCAGCGCCCTCTTCCACCACGCCAACGAGACCGTGCGCCCCGGCTACTACGCCGTGAAGCTCCAGCAGCCCAACGTGTGGGTGGAGCTCACCGCCACGCAGCGCGCCGGCTTCCACCGTTACACCTTCGGCGCCGACACCCATCGCGCCATGCTCCTGCTCGACCTCGCACAGGGCATCGGGTGGGACAAGGCCACCCAGTACGGCGTGGAGCGCGTCACCGCCACCTCGCTCGCCGGCCACCGCTTCTCCAAGGGATGGGCCAACAATCAGAAGGTGTTCTTCGCCGCCGAGTTCTCGCAGCCCGTCACTGTTGAGCCGATGGACAGCGGCCGATGGCTCATCACCGCCTCCGATGTGTCGCAGCCGCTTCTGGTGAAGGTCGGACTGTCGGCTGTCAGCGTCGACAACGCCGAGGCCAACCGCAAGGCCGAGCTGCCCGGATGGGACTTCCACAACCAGGTGGCCCTCGCCGACAAGGCGTGGAACGAGGCGTTGGGCAGGGTCACCATCAAGACCTCCAACCTCACGCAGCGCCGCATCTTCTACACCGCCCTCTACCACACCATGACGGCGCCCTCGGTCTTCTCCGATGTCAATGACTACTACCGTGGCGCCGATGGCGAGGTGCACCACGGCTCCTTCACCAACTACACCACGCTCTCGCTCTGGGACACCTACCGCGCCGCCCATCCGCTCATGACGCTCATCCACACCGACCGCCTGTCCGACATGGCCGAGACCTTCATCCATATCTACCGCGAGCAGGGCAAGCTGCCCGTGTGGCACCTCATGGGCTGCGAGACCAACTGCATGGTGGGCAACCCCGCCATTCCCGTCCTCGCCGACATGGTGCTCAAGGGCCATGTGGCCGACCGCGAGGGTGCCTACGAGGCCATGAGGCAGTCGGCGCTGGCCGATGAGCGCGGCCTCAACCTGCTCAAGCAGTATGGCTACCTGCCCTGCGACAAGGAGGAGAGCCGCGAGACGGTGGCCAAGGGCCTGGAGTATGCCTTGGCCGACTGGTGTGTGGCGAAGGTGGCGCGCCTCTTGGGCAAGAAGGCCGACGCACGCTACTTCGCGCAGCGCGCCCTGTCCTACCGCAAGTATTTCGACCCGCAGACCACCTTCATGCGCGGCGTCGACAGCAAGGGGCTGTTCCGCGTGCCGTTCAATCCCTTCTCGGCCGACCACCGCATGGACGACTACACCGAGGGCAACGCGTGGCAGTACACCTGGCTCGTGCCCCACGATGTGCGCGGACTGGTGAAGCTCTTTGGCGGCGAGCGCGCCTTCACCACGAAGCTCGACTCGCTCTTCGTCGTCACGGGCGACCTCGGGGCCAACGCCTCGCCCGACATCACCGGCCTCATCGGGCAGTATGCCCACGGCAACGAGCCCAGCCACCATGTGCTCTACCTCTATCATTATGTGGGGCAGCCGTGGAAGGGCGCCCGCCTGCTGCGCCAGACCATGACGGAGCTCTATCGCGACGATCCCGACGGCCTCTGTGGCAACGAGGACGTGGGGCAGATGTCGGCATGGTACATCCTCTCGGCCATGGGCATCTACCAGGTGGAGCCGGCGGGCGGACGCTACATCATCGGGTCGCCGCTCTTCGACGAGGCCACGCTAAAGCTCCCCCACGGCAAGAGCTTCTCTATAAGGACCCTCAACAACAGCGCTGAGAACATCTATGTGCAGGGGGCCAAGCTCAACGGACGCCGCTACACCAAGTCGTACCTCTTCTACGACGACATCATGCGCGGCGGCGTGCTCGAACTGCAAATGGGCAGCCAACCCTCCAACTGGGGCACCCGCCCCGCCGATCGCCCCTAACCGCTCGCACAAAGCGCAATAAAGGCAAACGAAGCGGGCTGAAAGCCAAGGTAGCGCATAGCCCCAGGTGTGTCAAAAGGCAAACGAGACGGGCTGAAAGCCCAATGATCTCCTTAGCCCAGGGCGTCGCTTCGCTTGCCGCTGGGCTATGAACTTCTGTCCCTTCGGGACGTGTGCTTTGACTTTCGCACGTCATTCGTGAGATAATAAACACCGACGGTGTTTCCTCTCAGCCGTCATTCGATAGATTCGTGAGATTCGTGTTCTTTAAAAAATAGCGAGCGTGTGCATCGGCCAGTGATGCTTCGTACGTCATTACCTCCTGTTGCTCGTTGGGCTTCGCCGAGTCTCGTGTTCTTAAAAAATTGCCGAGCCCCGATCGTCCCGTGTTCGTTGCCCTCTGCCCACCCACATCATTATGTAACCAATCATTTATCCCATGAGACAAACCCTTTTTACCATTGCCCTCCTCGCCGCCGCCACCACCGCCGCGGCGCAAGAGAACGCCACGGTCGACATCCACGCGCGCTACACCCAGGTGGTGACGCCCGTCGACGGACAGTACACATCGAAACGCCCACCCGTCGCCTCCCGCCTCTTCACCTCGCCTGCCGTGGAGAAGAAGATACGCGAGGTGCAGAAGGTGCTGCGCCACAACCCCAAGCTCGCATGGATGTTCGCCAACTGCTTCCCCAACACCCTCGAGAGCACCGTCCATTACCGACAGCTGCCCAATGGCGACGACGACACCTTCGTCTATACCGGCGACATTCCCGCCATGTGGCTGCGCGACTCGGGCGCGCAGGTCTACCCCTATGTGGCGCTCGCCAACCAAGACGAGCGCCTGCGCCGCATGCTGCGCGGCGTCATCCTCCGACAGATGAAGTGCATCAACATCGACCGCTACGCCAACGCCTACAACGATGGGCCCACCGGCGCGGGGTGGCAGAAGGATGGCACCAAGATGAGGCCCGAGGTGTTCGAACGCAAGTATGAGATCGACTCCTACTGCTATCCCATCCGTCTGGCCTACCACTATTGGAAGGTCACGGGCGACGACACCGTGTTTGCCGACGACTGGATCGACGCCATCGGCAACATCCTCGCCACCTTCCACGAGCAGCAGCGCAAGACCACACGCAAGGCTTACCACTTCACACGCATGACCGACCGCGCCTTCGACACCGTGGGGTGGGATGGCTATGGGGCGCCCGTGAAGCCCGTGGGCCTCATCGCCTCCATGTTCCGGCCGTCCGACGACGCCACCATCCTGCCGTTCCTCGTGCCGTCCAACTTCATGGCGGTGTCGGCCATGAACAAGGCCGCCGAGATCCTGCGCCATTGCGCCCAGAAGGCCGACGGCGCCAAGGCCGACACCCTGCGCTCTCGCGCACGGCAGTGCAGCGACCTGGCGGCCGAGGTGAAGGCGGCGCTGCAGACCTACGCCGTCTACGACCACCCCAAGTATGGCAAGATCTACGCCTATGAGGTCGACGGCTTCGGCAACCAGCTCCTCATGGACGACGCCAACGTGCCGTCGCTCCTCGGCATGGGCTACATGGGCGATGTGGACCCCGCCGACCCCATCTACCAGAACACGCGACGCTTCGTGTGGAGCGACGACAACCCCTGCTTCTTCCGTGGCAAGGCAGGCGAGGGCATCGGTGGTCCGCATATCGGCTACGACATGCCGTGGCCCATGTCGATCATGATGAAGTGCTTCACCGCCACCTCCGACGACGAGATACGCTGGTGCATGCGCGCCCTGCTGGCCACCGACGCCGGCACGGGCTTCATCCACGAGTCGTTCCACAAGGACGACGCCACCCACTACACGCGCCCATGGTTCGCCTGGCAGAACACCCTCTTCGGCGAGCTCGTCTGCAAGCTCATCCAGGACGGCAAGGCCCCGCTCCTCAACAGCCTGTAACTTAATGATCAGCGAGCGTTTCTTCGCTTGGTGAGGCTTCGCAGTGCCTTTTTTAGAACACGAATCTCACGAGATTTGTCGTTGACCCACCGACCAACGGGAGGTAATCTACCGAATGCAGATATGTGAAACGCCCCTGGCGTTTGGAATCTCACGAATGCATATCATATGAAACACCGACGGTATTCCTCTCAGTTGTCATTCGTGAGATAATAAACACCGACGGTGTTTCTCTCAGTCGTCATTCGTAAGATTCGCTTTCTATGTTAAAATCCAAATATTTTGACCATTATT
>NZ_JAXVAE010000167.1:0-14377 GCF_037460745.1 Hallella sp.
GGCGGTCATTAGAAAATGACAAGAAACTTTTTCTAATGACCGATTTGGGTTTAAGAAGCCGGGCGACAAGATGATATGGCGACAGTATGTGTATGACAAGAAGGACGGACGCCAACTCTACTCCACCAAGGACGCTGTGGTGAAGACGATGACCTCGATACTTCCCGCTTCAAAGAAGAAGGTGGTTAGTTGCAACATCATTGCCCCGGAGGACGGCCTTAGCGATGTGTCGAATGGCAGATATGATGTCGACGTCGACCTGAGCCTCGACTACATTACCACGAGGACTATGACGAGGAAAGAAATGGTGGAGAAGGAAAAGACGTCTCCAACCTCGTTCACCCTGTTGCTCACGAAGGCCAATGGAGGCGCCATGCCTACCCAGCAGGCCATCAACACTTGGAGGGAGTTGGTACCCGACATCAGGCAGTATATGAACGCTCATGGTGCTTCCTCTTCGGGCAGTTCGTCGAGCTCGTTGCCTCCCTCAAGGGCAACGGCCGGCATGACAGGCACGAGCGGGGCGAAGGGTGCGGGCAGCACCGTGAACGGTCAGAAGGTTGGCGGCACATCATCGAAGTTTGGTGCCACGTCGCCATCCGGTAGCAATACGGCTATTGACAAGAACCGAAAGCAATTGGCGGAGACTTTCTATAAGCAGTGGAAGTCGCGTGGTCTGGTCGATAACGAGATCCGTAAGATCCTCGACGGCCTGGCAAGCAATGCCAACATGTACACCACTAAGAAGTTTACGGCCGAAGAGGAGATTCCTTACGAGGTTGTCGACACCATCAACCTGGCATACCTGCCCCTCACCATAACGTCATCCTCATGGCAGGGCGGCGAAGACCTCGGTGGTTATACGACGCAGTATGAGAAGCCGTTCGTCACGTCGCGCCTCATCGACTACGAGGTGAACACCCGTAAGTACGACTATTTCCCCAACCACACCGACTATTCGGCGATGCTCGTCAATGATGTCAACGGTTATTGGATCCAGCGCGACCCCTTCTTCTACCTCAGCTGGTTGAGCAACTTCGCTTTGGTAGGTGGTTGGCGAGCCCAACTGTTGAAGTACAACATCGGCGTTACCACCACCGAGTCGTTGTTGGCAGTGGGTAACGGCGGCTTGTATGCCGGCTTGCTTGGCCGTAATGGCTCACGCAATGTGTTCCAAGGCGCCAAGGATCTCTTCAACACCCTGGTTTACTGTCCTGAGCGCGACTACTTCCCCGTTCGCGAGTTGGACAAACCTGAGGAGGATGTGGCTCTCGTGGGCAACTTCCGTATGGGTGGCGTTAATGTTGGAATGCTACACGAGCGATTTGCCCGCTTGTCTTCAGAGGCTTTACGCAACATCACGGATGTGTATGGTCTCGCAAGACGAGTCAGCGTCAGCTTGCAGAGCGAGATGACCCGTGCGAACAGCCTGTTTAAGCAAAAGGGAAAGCTGAAGAATCTCGTTTCCAGTTATCTGGAAGAGCGCAACGGCTTATACATGAACGTGAACACCGATAAGCAAGACAGCAGCTTCGTTGCTTCGACAAGCTTCTCGTTCGTCAGAAAGTACGCCAAGGCGTCGGTGCCGTTCTATCAGATGGCGCTCACCACGTACCTGCTCGATCCGAACGACATCTTCGAGTTTGAGGGACAGTCGAAGGAACTGGTCGACCGATTCGCCCAGGACAATCAGAAGAAGGTGTGGACAGCGCTCGCCGACGAGACCTCTGCCGATTACCGCCCGTTCGATTATGCCAAGGCGCTGAAGGGCATTAACTACGTGAAGGTGCAGGCATACCGTGTCAACACGTTCGACCTCAATAGCGGCGAGTATGTGGCCATCCCCGACCTGTACGACATGACGAAGGGACGCTATAAGAGTGTCATGACCTACAACGCTCCTGTGGTGAACATCTTGTTGCGCTCGGCCTTCGACGACAAGCCAGAGGGCTTTGTGCCGACCACGGTGGCCGACCTCAACCGATTCCCCAACGATGGTGGCTTGGTGATCAGTAGCCCAACAGGCGGCACAGGCACGACAGGCGGCACAGGCACGACGGGCGGTACAGGCACGACGAACAAGCCTGTAGGCTCAAGTTCCGCTTCCAAGCAAGACTTCCTGATGAACAACACCAAGACGCCTGGGCAGATCAGGAAGGAAATGGAACTGGAGGAAGCGTTAGACTGGCTTAAGAACCACAAGCTTGACGCTGATGGCAACTGGGTTGACAAGGACGGCAACAAGTATGATAAGAATCACAACTTGATAGAGTCGGCTCCCAAGACCGACGAGGCTCCGATCAGGAAGCCTGTCACTGTCACACCTACGCCGCCCACTACGGTGGAGAAGGTTGGCACCCTGACGAGGGGCGACATTGAGCGCGCCGACGCTACGAAGCAGAACCGTGAGTCGGGACCGATCAACACCGAGACGGCCGACACCACCTCTACATCGAAAGTGGAAACAGAGCGACCCCTGAAGCGCGTGCCGACCGGCACCATAACGGGCACGTCGACCGGCACCAGCAGTTCGAGCTCAACGTCGGGCAGCACGTCGACGGGTGGCGCAACGTCTAACACCACAAATACGCCGACGAAGAAATCTACGACCACCACGCCGGTACGGAAGGCGGCCACCGGTTCTTCGACCACGACCTCCACGCCCACCCGGCGTAAACGCGTCAGATGACGAGAATATCCTATCCACTAACATCAAAGTAAACATAAAAAACAACGGATTATGAAAAGACACAAGGTCATAGCAACACTTCTGGCATCGCTCCTTATGGCGGTGTCGGCATCGGCCATCCTTGCGCCCGGTCGCGCCAACAGGTCGTCGGCCGAGGTGACCGATAGCCAGAAGGACAGTAGCATCTTCGTGCTGAAGCCCGACTCGGCCCATGCCACGCCCGTGAAGGCGAAGCCCGCAGCCATCAACCTGCTGGCGCGCTGCTACGGCGACAGCATTGTGCTGCGCTGGGCGCCCGAGGACTTCGTGACGTGGAACTACCTCAACCAGGTGGGCTACAACCTCTATCGCATCTACACCGACAAGAGCGGCCAATACCACGACGACCTCATTGCCAAGGGCATACGCCCGCAGACGCTTGAGCAGTTGCGTGCCCGCTATCCCGAGAGCGACTCACTGGCCTTCGTGGCCGTGGGCATGCTCTATGGCAAGGGCGAGGTGATGCCAGGCCAGACGCGCGAGCCCTACGGCGCGGTGGGTGCCATGCTCGAGGTTTACGACGATCAGCAAACCAAGTTTGCCTTCGCCGAGATGGTGAGCGAATGGCGTCCCGACGTGGCGCAAGCCATCGGTCTGCGCTATGTGGACCGCGACGTGAAGCCCGGCGTGCGCTACGAGTATATCCTGCAGCCCGCCAAGCGCGATCCGCACGGCCGTCTGCCCATCGCGCCCGGACAGGTGGAGGTTACCTGCACCAAGTATAAGCCGATGACCTACACCCCCGCTTACAGCGACTCGGTGGGCAAGGCCCTGAACGTGTTGCTTCGCTGGGAAGACGCCGTCAACTCGGCCTTCGAGGTGGAGCGTCGCCTGGAGGGCGAGACGGAGTGGCAGCGCCTCACGAAGCGCCCCTACACCTCAGCGCTCGACTTGGGGCTTACACAGGAGAACACCAGCCGCTATGCCGACGTGGTTGAGAAGCCCGGCGTGTACGAGTATCGCGTGCTGGCCTACGATGCTTTCGGCGACCTGCTCGTCAGCTCCACCACCCATAAGGTGCGTGTGGGCGACCTCGACGCCCCGACGGCACCCGTCGTTCGCCGCATCCTCATCGACCGCGATGGCAACCCCGACTCCCTGCAGACCATCACCGCCCACATCGAGGTAGAGAAGCCCTATGTAGAGGACGACTGCATCGGCCTGATGCCCCTTTACTACAACGAGCGCTACACCGGCAAGCAATGGAAGCGCCTCACCGAAACGATGTATAATCCGCACGACACGGTGCTTACCGTCGACGTGACGGGCTTGGCAACGGGCATGCTCACCATTGCCGCCGTCGACACCGCCGGCAACATGGGCTACTCCATGCCCGTGCAGCTGCGCATTGAGGACAAGAAGGCTCCCGAGCCTCCCCTCAACTTCAAGGCCACCGTGGAGCCCAACGGCCGCATCCACCTGTCGTGGTCGCCCGCACCGCAAGACCGCGGCGACATAGCCTTCTACGAGGTGGCGGCCGCCAACGACTCGACGCATGAGTTCATGATCATCTCGCCGCAGCAGATGCGCGACACCACGTTCACCGACTCGGTGGCCGTCGATGTCAACCAGAAGTACATCTACTACCGTGTGCGCGCCACCGACTACGCCTCCAACATCGGCCGTTACACCGCCATGTTGCAGGTGGAGCGCCCCCACTTGCTGCCGCCCACGCCTGCGCACCTCGACACCCTCGTGGTCGACACCGCCGGCATACACCTCTGCTGGATAGTGGGCGCCGACAAGGCCATCATCCTCCACAACGTGTATCGCCGACTGGAGGGCCAGGCCGACTGGGAGCTCATCGCCTCTTACGAAGCCGATCAGGTGGCTGCCAACGATTACCGCATGTGCGTCGACGACAACCCGCCGTTCAACAACCAGCGCCGCTACGAGTATGTCGTGGAGTCGTTCAATTCCACCGGCATCAGCTCCGGACCGAGCCTTGTGGTGTCGGCCATGAACGACCGCAACACCGCCGTCGACGTGACGCTGAAGCTCATCGGACGCTACGACGCCAAGGCCGGGCGCACCCGCCTCTCGTGGGACTGCCACGGCCAGCAGCCCGAAGGCGAGCGCTATTGGGGCGTGTATGTCCGCAAGCCGGGCAGCGACACCTTCGAGTATCTCATCTCAGAGGACCTCAACGATCTGATGCACTCCGACCGTGTGTTGTCGGCAGGCGAGAGCGCCGACTACTATGTGGTGCTTCTCTATTCCGACGGACGCTCCAGCAACCCCTCGAACATCGTGACGGTGACAGCGCCCACGAAACAATAAGCTACAATCCCTATCTCCAAACCACTCACATCTTGTCGATATGAAGCTACAACATCTATCCTCGTCATCGCTGAGCCTGGCACGTGTCGCGGCGTGCTTGCTGCTCACAGCCGCAGCCCTGTGCTCGTGTGGCGACTTCTACACCTACGAAGAGGATGACTCTCAACAAAAGCCCACCATGGTGCTCTATCGCGACACCATCGACATTCTTGCCGGCGACACATGCCGCCTCATAGCCTTCGTGATGCCAGCCGTCTCGGGCGACGTGGGCGTGGAGTGGGAGAGCGACGCCGACTCCATCGCCACGGTGACCGGCGACTCGCTCTTGGCCCTCAAGGCCGGCGTGTGCAAGGTGGTGGCGCGGTCGGTGGTCGACGCCACCGTGGCCGACACCTGCCTGGTGAGGGTCGTGGGCCCGTGGCGCGACCAGAAAGGTGAGTATATGAACGAGACGGTGGTGTATGCCGACATCAGCGTGCACGGACGGCAGCCCAGCGACATGCTGCTCGTGGGAGCTTTTGTGGCGGGCGAGTTGCGTGGCGTGCCTGTGCGTCAGGAGTGGAAAGGAATCCCCTACTATGTGTTTCGCATTAGTGGCCGCCGCGACGTGGTGCTGGGCGAAACCATCAAGTTTCGAGCCATCGACCGCTCCACGTTCAAGCTCTATGAGTTCGATTATGAGGTGGAGTTCGACGGACAGAGCCACGGCACCCTGTCGAACCTCGTCAGCTTGAGGATCGACTGACGCGTCGCTATCCAGCGTTAGCCCCTCACCCTTCACCATTCATTAACCCACACACAACAACGACAATATGAAACGACTGCATTACCTTCTCCTGCTCCTTGTGGGCTTGCTGGCCTCGTGCTCACTCTCCTTCGACTCGCTGGTCGATGAGCCGACGGCCGACGACGATGGCATAGAGAACAACGGCGACGGATTCACGGCGCCACGCCACGTGAAAAGCTCGACGCTCAATGCCCAGTATCAGTTTAACGAGGATGTGATATGGCTCAACCACGACAACTACAAGGGCTACATCGCTGAGATCAAAGACTCGCTTGTGAGTTTCAGCACCAGCATGCCCAAGGAGTTGCTGCCCCAGACGGGCGAGGTGGTGTACCATGCCGCCGACTCGCTGTTTGCTGGCATCGCCATCGAGGCCGAGCGCGTGTTCAAGGAGGGCGACCAGTATAAGTGTATCGGTAAGAGCGTCGGCACCAAGCGTGTGTTCAAGGTGCTGAAGTTCGACCTGAGGACCCGCCTCCCCGACGAGTCGTTGGCCAAGCAGTATCTTACGCGTGGCCGCCCCTCAGGCACGCCTGTTCTCGACAAGACCTTTACCATTGGGTATGCTGCCGACAGCAAGAATCTGCCACCGATAACCACACCTTATGTGTGGACCGGCAATTTCAAGAAGAACCATGAGTTCAAGGCCCGCCTGAGGGCTTACTGCGACGCCCACTACGACGACAGTGGCGACGGCATGGACTTCTGGTTGAAGACCGATTATGTCGTTACGCTGGAGCAAGCCATCAATCTCACAGGAACAGGCACCCTCAACACCAGTTTGCTGGGACCGTTCTCGGTGGAGCGCCCGCCATGCATTCCTATTCCCTCCATGAGCGTCGATATTATTCCTTTCGTGTTGTCGATCGGTTCATCGTTCCAACTGGAGAGCGAAATGGGATTCGACCACATAGATAGGACCTGGACTGATAAGGGAGAGTTGATCTTCGGCATGGAGGTGGGTAAGCGGAGCTATGAGACCTTGCCCTATCTGAAGTTTAGGGATAGCCAGTTCACAACCAGTTCGACCGACACCCATACCGGAAAACGAACCTTCGACAAGGTGAACTTCACCTTTGGCTTAAATCTGTCGTTTGTATCGGCTTTCGGCGTCTCGCTTTTCGACGGTGGCCTGGGTGCAACAGTCAGCGTGGAGGATGCGTTTGCCGAGAACTTCAAGTGCTCGAAGCGCGAATGGCAGAACCCTAACAGCATTAAGCTTCCCTATAGCTTCTATGAGTTTACGGCCGGCAACGATGTCACCAAGCGCAGCGTTGGCCTGGAAATCTTTAAGGTGCAGAATGTTGCTATAGTGACCAGCATGTTCAACGCTTATGGCATCAACGACAAGGTGCCGACCGTGGTGAAACTCATACCCGGAGTGGGAAGCGTGTTTGGAAACATATCCCTGCTGAAGGACAAGCTCCCCACCAAGACCGAATACTATTTCCCCACAATCAAGGAAATGTCGGTGGCACCCGTGTCGAGTGGCACGAGCAACGCCACGAGGTTCGAGGGACACGTGACGTTCCAAAGGGCAGGGCGCGAGAAGATAGAGCCCAACCACTTCTCCGACCTGTGCCTGCTCATCAGGAAAGGCACCGCTATCGTGAAGATGGTGAACCTGGCTCCTGGAATGAACTTGGAGAAGAACAAGAAATACCCCATCAAGTTTGATGTGGAAAACTTTGACGAGAGCGAAGACTGGAGCGCTTTGGTAACCGTGGTGGAGCACGATAAGAAGCGAATGTTGGAAGTGGAGGAATACAAGCTCTACAAGCCGGAGGAGGGTGCCCGGGTGAAGCAGCTCACCCAATACATGGGCAGAGAGAAGTATGAATACTACGAGTATGGCTTCATGACCGAATGGGAGTATGTGGGCATGAAGAACTATTATCGCAAGGGAATGCGTGTGAAGCTCTATGATGAGTGGGGCAAACTCCTTACCACCCGATATTTCACCTCGGCGAATGATAAGCCCTGTATGTTTGTGGCGACCTATTTCGAATGTAACCTGCCCATGAAGTTTACCGTAGAGGTGGCTGCTGGTATATATGAGGACTTCATGTCGACCAATAAAGACTTCGACAAGACTGTCAATCCGAAATATGTGAAGCGCCTTCAGCTGACGCCCGACTTCGGTTATGACGCTGTAGCTGAAGAATTTTCCGATATGGAATATCGTATTGGCGACTATATGGATAGCGAAGATTAAGGTTGGGCTCATCGGTCGTCCGTTGTTACATTGCCCCGCTACGGTTTATGCCGTAGCGGGGTTTTGGTGGCTCTTTGTGGGGTTTACGGCACCTATGCCTTGTTGGGTGAGGGTGGAAGGATGGTGGGTTGGCGCAGCAGATTGTTGGATATTATTGCTGAAAAGTTGTGTCGGGATTATGTGCGAACCAGCGCGCGAAAACGCCGTTTTTGCGGGATGGGCGCTGCTAAAATGAGCGTAGCGGTTGCCGTTGGGCATGTATCGAGTTGCGAAAGATGGCTAACCGTGCCTCCATTGGGAAGGTCTCGTCTTGCCGATGGGCATCTTTGGCGTTGCGAAAAGGCATCTTTCGCAACGCCAAACACCCAAAATTATCAGCCGAACATTGCGCTAACCATGCAACCCGCTGACCGCCAATCTGTTACAAAAACCCGCTGAGAATCGCGTATTTGCGGCAAATCTTTGCGTCGTGGAAAACAAACGTGTAGATTGATGTATAGATTGTTGCGTATTTTGAGAAGCGAAAACCATTGGGAGCGTGCGCCGGTTGATGCCTGCCCCCTATCGGTTCATGATGGTGGTGCCAACCGTTTGTGCCGCCCCATGAGGCAGGAGGGGTTGGCGTTCAGGAAGGCCCCACCGCCGGGTGGAGGAGCATGGCCCAGTGGGGCTATTATGTATAGGAGCGCGTAGGAGTGTAGAGGCGTGGAGGAGCGGCCGTTGAGGCTTTCGCGAGGCCGATAAAGGGGTGGAGGATACGATTTTAGCCCATTAACATTCAACTTTTTGCCAAAAATTGTTTTTATATCAGGGAAAAGTGGTAACTTTGCAACCCAAAGTGTAGATATGCCAAGTTTAGAGAAGTTTAAGATCGACTTGAAGAGCCTTCCCGAGGGCGAGACCGTAATGGAACGCGACCTCGGTGATGATTTCTTTGCATCTATCGACGCTCCCGACGTGAGGAGCGGCCAGTTGCACAGCACACTGACCATCCACCGCCGCGACAACCTCTTTGAACTGCTTGTCGACACTGCCGGCACAGTGACGGTGCCCTGCGACGTTTGTCTCGACGATATGGACCAACCCATTGAGACCCACGACAGGCTCACCGCTCAGCTCGGCGACACCGGCTCGGAGGACGACGACGTGGTCACGGTAAGCGAGGAAGAAGGAATACTCGATGTGGCGTGGTTCGTCTACGAGTCCATAGCGCTCAGCATCCCGCTCAGGCATGTGCATGCACCTGGAAAATGCAATCCTGCCATGATGAATGTGCTCAAGGAACATTCGGCCGCCCGAAGCGGTGACGAGGATGGAGAGAAAGCCGTGGATTCCCGATGGGCGGCATTGAAAGATTTAAAAATAACAAATTAAAACTATTATTTAAAATGGCACATCCTAAAAGACGTCAGTCAAAGACACGTACACTCAAGCGTAGAACCCACGACGGAGCAGTAGCTCCCACATTGGCTGTTTGCCCCAACTGCGGCGCTTATTACGTTTACCACACGGTTTGCCCCACCTGCGGCTACTATCGTGGCAAGGTAGCTATCGTTAAGGAAGCAGCTGAATAATGGGTAAGGTCAACGCGATTATCACCGGCGTTGGCGGCTATGTGCCCGACTACGTCCTCAACAACGAGGAGTTGTCGCGCATGGTCGACACCAGCGACGAGTGGATACAGACGCGTGTGGGCATCAAGGAGCGCCGCATCCTCACCGAGGAGGGTCTTGGCACCAGCTACATGGCGCGCAAGGCCGCCAAGCAGCTCCTGCAAAAGACGGGTGTCGACCCCGACACCATCGACGCACTTATCGTCACCACCACCACGCCCGACTATAAGTTTCCCTCCACGGCCAGCATCGTGCTCGGCAAGCTGGGATTGAAGAACGCTTTTGCGTTCGACCTCTCGGCAGCGTGCTGCGGATTCCTCTATACGATGGACATGGCGGCCTCGATGATTCAGAGCGGACGCTACAAGAAGATCATTGTCATCGGAGCCGACAAGATGTCGTCGGTGGTCGACTATACCGACCGCCAGACATGCGTGCTCTTCGGCGATGGCGCAGGCGCCGTGCTCATGGAAGCCACCGAGGAAGAGGGCGTCGGCGTGCAGAGCTCGTTCTTCCGCACCGACGGCAAGGGCTTGCCTTTCCTTCACCTGAAGGCTGGCGGCAGTGTTTGCCCACCCTCACATTTCACCGTCGACCACCGACTGCACTACCTCTATCAGGAGGGACGCACCGTGTTCCGCTATGCTGTGACCAACATGAGCGACGACGTGATGGAGGTGATGAGGCAGAACAACCTCACGCCCGGCGATGTCGACTGGGTGATTCCCCACCAAGCCAACCTCCGCATTGAGGAGGCCGTGGCCAAGCGCGCGGAAATCGACCCGTCGAAGGTGCTCATCAACATCGAGAGGTATGGCAACACCAGTTCGGCTACCATCCCCTTGGCGATGTGGGACTTTGAAGATCGGTTCAAAAAAGGCGACAAACTCATCCTAACAGCTTTCGGTGCGGGATTTGTGCACGGCGCAGCCTATTACAAGTGGGCATACGACGGAGCTGCCGTAGCCGGAAAGAAATAATAGCGATCGAGCAACACCGACAACATAGTCAGGAAGTTCAGAAGTCCAGTCATTCCAACAAGCAATAGCCTCGGGCCGTAGGCCAAGGCGTTGTGACTGAGCTTCTGGACTTTTGTCTTCTTATCACACCCCTCACTTTTACGCTCTACACCCCATCAAACCCAATACCATCACCCCTATCCAATATTTTACATACGCATGCACAAAGCAGGATTTGTAAACATCGTGGGCAATCCCAACGTTGGAAAGTCGACGCTGATGAACCAGCTCGTCGGCGAGAAGTTGAGCATTGCCACATTCAAGGCCCAGACCACACGCCATCGCATCATGGGCATCGTCAACACGGACGACACGCAAATCGTGTTCTCCGACACCCCCGGCGTGCTCAAGCCCAACTATAAGATGCAGGAGATGATGCTGCAGTTATCCGAGTCGGCCCTGGCCGACGCCGACACGCTGCTCTACGTCACCGATGTGGTGGAGGACCCTGAGAAAAACATGGAGTTTCTCGAGAAGGTGCGCACGATGACCATCCCCGTCATTGTGCTCATCAACAAGATTGACGAGTTGGCCACCACCGACGCGCCCAAGAAAGGCGCGCCCAACCCCACGCAACTACTGGGCGCACTGGTGGAGAAGTGGAGCAAGCTGTTGCCCAACGCCGAGATACTGCCCATCTCCGCCAAGAACAAGTTTGGCATCGACATGCTCATGAAGCGCATACGCGAGCTGCTGCCCGAGAGCCCCGCTTATTTCGATAAGGACCAGCTCACCGACAAGCCCGCCAAGTTCTTCGTGTCGGAGATTATCCGCGAGAAGATCCTGCGCTATTACGACAAGGAAATACCCTACTCGGTGGAGGTCGTTGTGGAACGCTTCAAGGAAGACGACACCCACATACGCATCAACGCCGTGATCTATGTGGAGCGCGACTCGCAGAAGGGCATCATCATCGGCCACCAGGGCGTGGCGCTGAAGAAGGTGTCGACCGAGGCCCGAAAGAGCCTTGAGAAATTTTTCGACAAGAAGATTTTCCTCGAGATTTTCGTGAAGGTCGACAAGGATTGGCGCAACTCCGACCGCGAGCTCACCCATTTCGGCTACAATCCCCAGTAAGGAGTGGCCACACGGGCTGCCATTTCCGGTGGCTTGGCGCGCACAGCCTTGGGCAACAACAACGGATGGACCGACGTTCCATGCGGCGCCCGGGCTTCATTGACAAACAAAATAATCTGAACGAATATGCCAAACTTAGTAGCGATAGTTGGACGGCCCAATGTGGGCAAGTCCACGCTTTTCAACCGTCTGACGCAAAGCCGCAAGGCCATCGTCAGTGACACAGCCGGTACCACGCGCGACCGCCAGTACGGCAAGTGCCAATGGAACGGACAGGAGTTCTCCATCGTCGATACCGGCGGATGGGTAGTGAAGTCCGACGACATCTTCGAAGGTGCCATCCGCGAACAAGTGAAGGTGGCTACCGAGGAGGCCGACCTCGTGCTCTTCCTCGTGGATGTGGAGACGGGCCTCACCGATTGGGATGAGGACGTGGCCACCATTCTTCGCCGCGCCAAGCTGCCCGTGATCCTTGTGGCCAACAAGGTCGACAACAGTGGTGAGGCTTACGAGGCCGCCGAGTTCTACAAGCTCGGACTGGGCGACCCCCAGTGCATCAGCGCTGCCACAGGTGGCGGAACGGGCGACCTGCTCGATGTTGTGGTCGCTACGCTGCCCAAGGAGGCCAAGGAGATTGTGGACGACGACATTCCCCGCTTCGCCGTGGTGGGACGTCCTAACGCCGGTAAGTCGAGCATCATCAACGCTTTCATCGGCGAGGACCGCAACATCGTGACCGAGATTGCGGGCACCACGCGCGACAGCATCTACACACGTTTCAATAAGTTTGGCTTCGATTTCTACCTCGTCGATACGGCGGGAATCAGAAAGAAGAACAAGGTCACCGAGGACCTGGAGTTCTACAGTGTGATGCGAAGCATCCGTTCCATCGAGAACAGCGACGTTTGCATCCTCATGGTCGACGCCACACGTGGCATCGAGGCGCAGGACATGAACATCTTCCAGCTCATCCAGAAGAACAACAAGAGCCTCATCGTGGTGGTCAACAAGTGGGATCTTGTGGAGAACAAGGACCAGAAGGTCATCGACACGTTTAAGAACGCCATCTACAACCGCATGGCCCCGTTCGTGGATTTCCCCATCATCTTCGCATCTGCGCTCACCAAGCAGCGCATCTTCAAGGTGCTCGAGACCGCCAAGGAGGTGTACCAGAACCGTCACATCCACATCGGAACCACGAAGCTCAACGAGGTGATGCTGCCCATCATCGAGCAGACGCCGCCACCGTCGACCAAGGGTAAGTATATCAAGATTAAGTATTGCTCGCAGTTGCCCAACACGCAGATCCCGTCGTTTGTGTTCTACGCCAACCTGCCGCAGTATATCAAGGAGCCTTATCGCCGTTTCTTGGAGAACAAGATCCGCGACAACTGGTCGCTCCATGGCTGCCCCATCAACGTCTTTATCCGACAGAAATAAGGAGGCCGCAGGTCTCTGCCGCGCCGTCCGTAGCCCAAGAGGGTGGGACGGCGCGTTGCGTTGAGGCCCGTAGAGTGGCCCCGTGGAGGAGCCGAACCTACGCCAGGTGTTATGAGAAACCGACCGACCGAATGGCGTTCAGGCGGTCGACACTTAGGAGAACCCGATTGTTCGAATGATGAAAAAGCTACTTCTTTTATTTCTTCCTCTGTCGCTTCTCGTGGCCTGCGGCGAGTCGACGGGGCCCGATGCGAGCGAGCTGGCAGCCCAGTCGGCGAAGGTCTATTATGAGCAACTGCTGCAGGGCGACTATGCCAGTTTTGTAGACGGCACTTATCGCGCTGACTCCATCCCCAAGAGTTACCGCGAGCAGCTCATTGCCAACGCAAAGATGTTTGTGGGACAGCAGAAAGACGAGCACCACGGCATCAAGGAGGTGCGTGTTGTCAGGGCCACGGCCGACACGGCGCGCCATGTCGCCACCGTATTCCTCGGGTTCGTTTATGGCGACAGCCTGAACGAGCAAGTGGTCGTTCCCATGGTGGAGCGGGGTGGCGTGTGGTACATGCGCTAAGGCGAAACTCGGTCTAATGGCCGATTGGGATAAACCAGCAGGCGGGCGCTTTTAGAATGGTCTAAAAGCGCCCGCCTGTATTGTGGGGTGTGGCAACCCCTTGCGGCTGCTACTTGGTAACTATCCGAAACCAGGCGCCTTGCACATCAACTAAAACCTGGTGACCTTTGCATCCCAAAAAGACTATGAAAGTTTCTGTTATAGTCCTACTCAAAGTATTTATCTATGATGTTTATCTGTTCATTATTTAGAATAGAATACTGAACATATCGGCTGATACCTATTGATTCCAGTTCATTATATCCAAGTTCTTCGCCTTCATACATGGCTGCAACAGGAGTGAACTCAAAACAATCATTATCAGGAACAAATGGAGCCAACCAACATTTTTCGTCTTGTCTTGGCACGCTTGTGTTGGTTACTTCTAATTTGTATCTGATTTGATAATGTCCTTTACCTGACATAAAAAGATACACAATGTCACCTACATTAAGTTTTTTGCCAGACTTGCGCCAATAGATCTTGCCGTATAAAGCAACACTCTTTGTATGATCAAGGAATTTTTCATTTCCTTTAAGAAATACGTGCTTAATTGTAACTATTCAGCGAAAGGGCATGGCGGGGTATCAAGCCTCAAATAAGGC
>NZ_JAXVAE010000168.1:0-14308 GCF_037460745.1 Hallella sp.
AATATCAAATATATAACTATAGTTAAGCGATTAATATCGCATCACTAGTATTTTGTGTCCTATGATGTTACAGGGCGTAAGGAAAGAAAAAAAGTGCGGCAGAACGCATATGCAACTACGTTCGACCGCACTTTTTATTGCTTTATACCGTGTGTAATTGTATGTCGAGTATTACTTCTTCAACTTACCGTAACGGTTCATGAAGCGGTCAACGCGACCGGCAGTGTCGACAAGCTTGTTCTTACCAGTATAGAACGGGTGAGAAGTGCTTGAAATTTCAACCTTTACCACGGGGTAAGTCTCGCCTTCAAACTCTACTGTATCATTCGTCTTGCAAGTAGACTTTGTAAGGAACATATCGCCGTTGGACATGTCCTTGAACACGACGGGGCGATAGTTTTCTGGGTGAATACCTTTTTTCATTTTGTTTATTGTTGTAATTATGATTAATGCGCTATATACAATTAGCGGGTGCAAAATTACGAAGAATTCTGCAACCCGCCAAAGATTTGCGTGTGTTTTTATGCCGTTGGTCTTACTTTACCACCACATTGTTCACTCTCCACTCGGGAGCTGCTTCTGTGGTGCTGGTATATTGGAAGGCGATGTAGACCGTGGCCTTTCCGGCGAATGCGCTCAGGTCGCATGTGGTGCTGATGAGGTTCCAGTTGGATCCGTCGGGCATGGCCGACATGTTGAGCTTGGTCCAGTTTGTGCCATCGGTTGAGGCGAGCACCTGGAGCTCATCGGCTGCGTTTTTCATGTGCTTGGCGGCCTGTTTGAAAGTCAGCGTTGCGGTGGTCAGTCCCTCAAGGCTGAAGGCTGGCGACACGAGCATGCTCTGTGCGGGATTGTTCTTCTTGTTGGCGTAACCGTTGGCCTTCATGCACTTGTTGGCAGTATCGAACTTCCACACCTCTGTGAGTCCCTCGCTGAGCGATACGTTCTTGACGCTGAAGCCATCGTTGCCTGTGGCGAAGGTGGCTGTCAGGCCCGTTACTGCGGGTGTTTCGCCACCACCGCTAACCGAGATGAGACGGTTGTTCTTATCCATTTCGTTCTTGCCGTTGAAAGCCTTCAGGATACCCTTTACCACAACTTTTTGACCCACCTTCAGGTCGTTCTTCGAGTTGAAGTCGGCGCCATCGATGCCCTTGCCAGAGTAGATCTGCAGGGTGTTGTTTGCGCTGCCGTCGTCTGAGATGTAGTAAGAGAGGCTCTTATAGGTCTCGTTGTAGAAGTCGATAGATGAGATAACACCCTTCACGTAAGCCTCACCGCTGAGGGCCTCGCCACCGTTCTCGCTGATCTTCTGGAGCGCTTCGGCCACGGTCCATGCCGTAGCCTCGGTGTTGAGGTCAGTGTTGGGCTTTGGCGTGTCGCCGCCGGCGTTCTGGGCCGTTCCCTCCAGGAGCTTGAGGTTCTTCACCTCGATGGTCGAAGAGGAAGTCTTGCATGAGTACATCAGGGCGATCACAACGTTGTTCTTTCCGATGAACGCCTCGGGGAGGTTTCTGTCGTAGGTGACGAAGGTGAGCCAATCGGTACCCTCGGTGAGCGTGCCGGTCATGTCGGTCCATGCCGTTGTGGTGGGATCGCCGGTGTAGTTGTCGGTGATGAGCACCTTGTTGGCGTTCTGGCTGGCGTTGACATAGCGCAGGATATACTCAAACTGGAGGTGCGCTCCGTTGCTGCCTGTCAGGTCGATGGGTGCCGACACGAGGTACGACTCCGACTCAGTGGTCTTCATTGTGGCGTTGTCGTAGCCTGTGGCCTTGGCCGTTTTGTAGTCGATGACCCATGGTGTTCCCTTCACGTTGCTTACCGAGAACTTTCCGAAATTGCTTTCGAAGCTCTCGTCGAGGTACACGCCGGTGTTCTCTTCGCCGCCGTTTTCCTCACTGGGATCGCTGTAAGGCATGGGCACGTCCGAGCAAGCCGTGAATGCGCAGATGGCCATAAGAGCCATGACGGATTTGAATATCGCTTTCATTTTATTTGTTTCTTTTTAATGAATTCTATGATACAATATATCGTAAACTATTTGATGACCTGTATGTCGCTGGTCTTGCGGATAAGAATTTGCCATGTGGCGTTGTAGCGTGTGGCAATACCTGTGATGTTGCAGGTGGCGGGTTTCTTGTTGATGCTGTCGTAGGGCAGCGCCATGGCGGCAAAGTCGGCGTAGGTGCTGGTGCGCACCACAACGTTTGTTCCATACTCGTTGAACTGCTGGTTGACCGCGTTGCCTTGGGCAGTGCCCGTGGTGAACGTGTTCTTTCCGTCGGCGTTCTTGAAAGTGACGCCCTTCAGCGTAACGAGTTGGGCGCAGTTGTTGTTCATGTCGTCCTTGATGTCGTTGAAGTCGACCGCCTTGATGACCGTTGTGTCGCAGGCTCCTACAATCTTGAAATGCTGCGCCCAGATGTCTTTCGACATACGTCCGATGCTGTTTCCGTTGTAGGGCGCTCCCAGCTCAGGCTGCTTGCGGTATCCTCCGATGTAGAGGTCTTTCAGGTCGACGAGTATCTCAGTGCCCTCTGCGAGGTAGCCATTGAGGCCGCCCTCGTTGATGGCGATGATGATGGCGCCGGTGTTGTCTTGCAGGGTTACCTGCTTATAGATGTTTCCACCGAGGTCGTTGCCAGTGATGCGTCCCTTGATTTGGATATCCTCCTCAATCTTGGCGTTCTGGTCGGTGCTGGCAAACACATTGGGATATTTCTTGATGAGCTCGCTGATGCTGATCACGTTGTGCTCCTCAATGCTGTTGTTGCCGAAAGGAGCTCCGCCGTTGAAGTTGGGTTCATCCCAGTCGCCGTCCATGCAAGCCGTGAAAAGACTGCACACGAGGGCGAGGAGGAAAAAGTAAGTTGCTTTCATTTTCATGTCGTTCTCCTTTCTTTAGAATTTATAGGTGACGATGATCATGCCGTTGATGCCGTTCGTGTAGAACTTCTTCGGGCTGTTCATGAAGTTGTAGGTGCGGATGGCCTCTCCGCTCTCGTCGTAGGTCTGTCGGTTCTGTTCCATGCCGCCAGTAACGATCTTGCGGTTGTTGAGCACGTTGTTGAGCGTCAGGTTGATGCTCAGCGAGTTCTTACCCACGTAGATGCTCTTTCCGATCGAAGCGTCGAGCATGAATCCGCCGTGTCCCTTGGCCTGGTCGGGCGCCTTGCTTACGTCGTGCATGGTCTCGTTGTTGGCGTCCATGATGATGTTTCCGCTCTCATCCTTCAGCGTGGGAAGGTTCTTGTAGTAGCGTGTCACAGGCGTGTAATAGAGGTAGATGCGGTCGTAGTAGTTGCCAATGAGGTCGATGAACCATCCACGTGAGTGGTATGACAGGTCTACCGAGTAGGCCGAGAGAGGCGTTCCGCCCTCGCGCATGTTCTTGTTGACCACGATGTCGTTGTAATACTTGCCGTCGTTTGAGAGCATGTAGGTGGCCTTTGCGTTGTTGGCATACTTAGCCTCGCTGATGGTGGCCAGTGCGTTGATGTTGAACGAAGAGGTCAGCTTGAAGTCGAGCCCCAGCTCCACACCGTAGTATTGCTTGTTGATTCCCGAGAGCGAGACGTATGAGAACGAGTTGCTGCTGTCGTAGTAGTACATGCTATACTCGGTGACGTCGGCCAGTCGGCTGAAGTATCCCTGCACGTTGGCGCGCAACCAGTTGTTCTGGAACTGGTAGCCCAGCTCAGCCGAGAAGATCTTCTCGTTGGTGAGGTCCTTTACGAAGTCGTTGTTGATTTGCGGTGAGGCGAATGCCACACGGGCGTCGGGCGCCTTCCACTCATAGCCCACACCGAGCGAGAGCGTGTTGCCCTGGCAGAGGCGCAGGTTGGCTCCGGCCTTGGCTCCACCGTCGAGGAAGTAAGCCGTTCCGCTCTTTCCCAGCGAGTTGTTGATGGCCAGTCCGTTCTGCATGTTTCCTTCGCGCTGCAGCGTTGTGCCGCCAATTCGGCCGCTTGCGAAGAGTCGCGCCCACTTAATCTCCGTCTGATAGCCCGCCCAAGCCTGTGCGCGGTTCACGAAGATGTTGTAGTCGTAGCCGAAGCGGTCGCCCTCGCGCACCAGCTTGTTGCCGTCGCGCACATCGTAGAGGGCGCGCGGGTCGTTGATGTCGTAGGTGCCCACCACGTAGTAGTTGGTGTTGTGGAACTTTGTGGCGCCCAGCAAGTCCTCCATGGTCTGGTAGTGCATGCCCTTGTTGGTGCTCAGGTTTACGCCAGCGTCGAAGAAGCTATGGTTCGTCAGGTCCTTGTGGAGGATCGACGAGAGCGTCAGCGCGAGCTGGTCGTCGTGGTAAGCCTGCTGGTAATACATGGCGTCGGCGCCCTGTGCAGAGGCCATCTTGTTGGCATAGTAGAGCTTGTCCCAGTTGATCTGGCGATGAGCCTTCGAGGCCTTGAAATAGTTGACCGCCGTTTGCCAAGCCTCCAGGTCGGAAGCGCTGGATGAGCCCGATCCACCCCAAACGTCGTAGAAATAGCTCGGCATGAGGCTGTAGTAGTCGGGTGCGGGGTTGGTGGCGTTGTTGTAGTTGAGGCGTGTGCTGCTATACATGGAGTATTTGCCGAGGAGCGACGTGGTAAGTTTCGTCTGGTCGTCGAGCTTGAAGTCCCATGTGAGCAGGGCGGCAGGTGCGAAGTCGTTGACGATGCGGCTGTTGCGTCGCTTGCCGTTCTGGTAACCCCAGTTGGGGTTGTAGTTGTAGTTGTTGGCCAGCCAGTACATCTCGTCGGTCGATGCGCTTTGGGCGGCGCGCTCCGTGGGGTTGCCCCATGTTACGAGCGAGAGCGAGTGCTGGTTGTTGAACACCTTCTCCACGCCGAAGTAATACGACAGCGAGTTGTAGAATGTTCCCTCCACATATCCGCGGTTGGCCCAGCGGTAGGTGAGCGATGCCGACCACGCCCAACCATTGTTGTTGAGGCCCGAGTTGTACGAGTACATGGCTCGCGCCGTGTAGTTGCGGTTGGCTGCGGCCAGCGACACACGTTGGCCGACGGGCATGGCCGACGGGCGGAAGTTGTAGTTGTTGCTGCCTCCCAGTCCTGTCATGGAGAAGTTGTTGTTCTCGAAGGGCAGCGCCGACTCCACGTTGCGTGTCTGGTTGTTCAAACCGCCTACGAAAGAGTATCTGAACTCACCGCGCTCGATGTCGTTCACGGGGTTTCCGTTGATGTAGATCGAATTGTACTTGGCGTTGTAGGCCCTGTACTTGAATCTGACAGGGCTCCACCTGTAGCCCACCTGACTGGCGTAGGCGTTGGTGTTGGAAGAGATGAGCGACACGCTCTGCGTCACGTTCTCGTCCTCGCCAAGCTGTGCTTCGGTGAAGGTGAAAGCCTGCTCGCCGATGGAAATGGGAGGCTGGCCGATAGAGTCTGACTGACCCCAGGCCTGATGCGCCATACCCATAGCTACCAGCGCGAAAAGAAGCTTTTTCTGCATAGTTGAAGGATATGATTTTAATGGTTTAATTATATAAGGTGCAAAGTAACGAAATATATTCCGAATACAAAAGTATTTTTTATGAATTTTCTGTTGCCATCTGAGAAAATCTTACCGTGTGGGGTGGTGCGAAGCGGATGGGCTTGTTAGGTTATTTGGTTAAAAAGTTTGTCGACGATTTTGGCCGAAATAGCGCGCTGGCAAGCCGTTTTTACGTCCTCGTCCCCTCTTCTCTGAGCCAAGGGGTTGCGAAAGATGCCCGATCGCGTTGCGGTTTGGCATGTATCGTCTTGCGTTTAGGCGTCTTTCGAGGCTCGTTTAGGCATGTTCCGTGGTGCGAAACATGCCTAACCGTAAGGCGGAAAGTTGAATGTGGAGGGTTGAAAGTGGAATTATGAATGTAACGTGTTGATTGTTAGATGATTACAAAAATGCACTGAGAATCGCATATTTGCGCCCCGTCTTTCCGTCGTGAAAAAGAAGTGTGTAGTTTTGGCTATAGATTGTTGGCTATTTTCGGTGCGCTTGGGTACTTGAGAACGTGGGATGGCAGGGTGGGGGATGCGCCCTGCCGAACCGCCATTGGGAATGCAAATTCATGCATCATGATGTGAATTTATGAAATTACGGATTTGCACCATATCGTATAATCGGATGAATTTTGGTCGGCCCGCCCGCAATTTTTCAGTAAATCAGGCACGTGTTTGAATATAAATTCCGATATTTGCAGAAAAAATAGAAACACAGATGAAAAGACATTTTTTTGCATTGTTGGCCGTGTTGGCATTGTGCCTTACCGTGTCAGCGCAAAAGAAGTTCTCGGTTTACGCCGTAGGCTTTTACAATCAGGAAAACTTGTTCGACACGTGTCACGATGTAGGCAAGAACGATTACCAGTTCCTTCCCAATGGATCCTACCATTGGAATGGCTTGAAATACAGTCATAAGCTCCATAACATGTCGCGTGCCCTGAGCGACATGGCCACCACCACGCTGCCCGGCGTGGGTTGTGCGGTCATCGGCTTGAGTGAGGTGGAGAACAACAAGGTGCTCACCGACCTCTGTGCCCAGCCCGCCCTGAAAGCCCGCAACTACCAATTCTGCCATGTGGAAGGTCCCGACCATCGCGGCATCGACTGCGCCGTGATTTACCAGCCCAGCCTGTTCACCGTGAAAGACGTGAAGCTCTATCCCTACGTTCCCACCGAGAAGCAAGACGCCAAGTTCCGCACCCGCGGCTATCTGGCCGTGAGCGGTTTGCTGGCTGGCGAGCATGTGGTGGTCATTGTGGCCCACCTGCCCAGCCGTTTCGGTGGTCCCTACTCGCGTGAGGTGGGTGGAGCCCAGATAAAAGCGCTGAAAGAGCGCATCCAGAAGAAGAATCCCAACTGCAAGGTGATCGTGATGGGCGATATGAACGACGACCCCACCAACAAGAGCATGTACGAGGCCCTGTCGGCCAAGGAAGACATAGAAAAGGTGGGAAAGAACGACATGTTCAACCCGTGGTACAATGTGCTCGTCAAGCAAGGCCAGGGAACGCTGATGTATCAGGGCGCGTGGAACCTCTTCGACCAGATCATCCTTTCGCCCAACCTGCTCAACAAGAAGGGACACCGCGACGGCAGCACGCTCAAATACTGGAAGTGTGAGATCCAGCGCATGCCCTACCTCTTCCAAACCGAGGGCAAATATAAGGGCGGCACCAAGCGCACCACCGCAGGCGGTGTGTGGCTCGATGGCTATTCAGACCACCTGCCCACCGCCATCTACCTGATGAAGGAGCAAGGTGTGGCCACCAAGGACGCCGGCGATTGCCTGTTGCCCGATTTCACCGAGGCCGAGAAGCAAAACATTGCCGAGTGTAAGCTCGAGAGGCAAGAGCGCGAGGCGAAGGACAAGGCCAAGCAGTAAGCCGACCGATTTGCTGATTGGCGACCTCCAAGACGAACAGTCAACCTCATACACATGACAACAAGGCAAACGGAAAAAACAACACAGCTTAGGGATGAGGCTCCTGTGGAGACCCATCCCTTTGAGCCTTTTCTGCCCGCCAACGCCCGCTTGCTCATGTTGGGCACGTTTCCGCCTGCCCCCAAACGGTGGTGCATGGATTGGTATTACCCCAATTACACCAACGACATGTGGCGCATCGTGGGACTGTGTTTCTTCGGCGACAAACTGCATTTTGTGGACGAGGCCCGCAAGACCTACCGCCTGGCCGAGCTCAAGAGGTTCTTGGCCGAGGTGGGCATAGCCATCTACGACACGTGCAACCGCATTCGGCGCACCACCGGAACGGCCTCCGACAAAGACCTGGAGGTGGTGGAGCGCGCCGACCTCGACGGTCTCTTGAGGGCCTTGCCCCACTGCCAAGGAGTGGTTACGGCGGGCCAACTGGCCACCCAGCTCTTTGCCAGCCACTACGGCATAGATATCCGCAAAATGCAGATGGGCGACCATCGCGACTTCCTTTTCGATGGGCGAACGGTGAGCCTGTATCGCCAACCCAGCTCGAGCCGCGCCTTCCCCATGCAGCTCGAGCGCAAGGCCGCATATTACAAGAACCTATTCGACGACTTGGGACTTATGAACCCCTGACGCCCCAACGCCCTATAAACTCAGAAAACGTATAAGAAATGGAAAATAATGTAACCATTATTGGTATTGCAGGTGGCACCGGTTCGGGTAAAACCACTGTCGTAAGAAAAATAGTTGAGGCCCTGCCGCCCCATTACGTGGCCGTTGTGCCGCTCGACAGCTATTACAACGACACCACCGAGATGACCGACGAGGAACGCAAAGCCATCAACTTCGACCATCCCGACGCATTCGATTGGAAACTGCTGATCAAGCAAGTGAATGAGTTGCGCCACGGAAACGCCGTGGAGCAACCCACCTATTCGTACTTACTCTGCAACCGCTTGTCCGAAACGGTGCATGTGGAGCCGAAGCCCGTCATTATCATCGAGGGCATCATGACGCTGATCAACAAGCGCTTGCGCGACATGATGGACCTGAAGATTTTTGTGGACTGCGACTCTGATGAGCGACTCATCCGCAATATCCAACGCGACATTGTGGAGCGCGGCCGCACGGTGTCGATGGTGGTCGACCGCTATCTGGAGGTGCTCAAGCCCATGCACGAGCAGTTTATTGAGCCCACCAAGCGCTTCGCCGACGTCATCATCCCACAGGGAGGCGAGAACGTGAAGGGCATCGGCATGCTCACCAACTATATCAAGACACTCGTTCCAGAGGAGTAGCGGCTACTTCTCTTCGGGCTCGTCGGTAATCTCCTCAATGGTTACGACGTCGGCCTCGTCGTTGCCTTGCTGCGCTTTCTCGAACGCCTTGCGGCAGCGATGAATCTTGATGGTGTTCACCAGGTCGACCATGCCGTAGGCCATCATGCCCCAACCGATGATGAACAGCGGTGCGGAGGCTATGGTGCTGGGCTTCACGAGCGCCGTGATGCCCACAAGGAAGATGGCCACGGGCAGCACCCACCACAGGCAACCGATCGACGAGAACCGCGTGGCGGCAGCCAGGTTGAAAAACAAGTTGAGCGCGCCCAGGATGAGCATGCCCGCCAAAACAAACATCAGGCCGTTGACAAACGAGTTGGGAAACAGGGCGAGCCATGTGCCCAGGATGATGAACCGATGCCCACGATGGGGAACGGCGGCACAGGACGTGTGAGGCGGTTGCCCTTGGCGTCGTAGATTTCCACACCCTCCTTCGTGGCCTGACGCTTTGCCGACAGGTAGGCCACGGTGCTGATGACGCCCGAAACGAAGAAGATAACTCCGATGGCGATGGTAATCCATGTCACCGTCTGCTCGCGATACTTCACGAGAAGGGCTCCCACGACAATGGCGCAGAGAGCTCTGAAAATGCTGCTTTGGAATACTTTCATGTGGCAAAGGTAATAAAAAGTTGCTACCAACGCTCGTTTGGCGGTGAGTTTTTCAACATTCTGAATGTGAAATATGATTAACCCCCAATTGCTCGTTAGAGCGCAAAGGAAAGGAAACTTAGATGTTACGGGTTCTTTTCGGCGCTTGTCAGTGTTAAGTGTAACAAGCCAATGACCGATTGGGGTTAAAAACGAAATCAGCAAATGACTACATTGTATCTGGTGCGCCACGGCGAGACCGTCGACAACAAGGCGCAAATTATGCAAGGACAAACCAATGGCCAGCTCAATGAGACGGGTCGGGAGCAGGCGCGTGAGGTGCGCGACAAGATGAAAGACGTGGCCATCGACGCGTTTGTGGCCAGCGACCTGTGGCGCGCCGTGGAAACATGCACCATCATTGCCGAGCCCCATGGACAGCAGGTGGTTGCCACCCCCTTGCTCCGCGAGCGCGACTGGGGTGGCTTTACGGGTAAGTTCATACCCAGTTTGAAGGGGCAGCCGTGGCCCGATGACGTGGAAACGCTCGACCACATGAAGCAGCGCGCGCAGGCTTTCATGGCTTGGCTGCGCGATACTTACCCCGGAAAGACCGTGCTTGCCGTAGGCCATGGCATCATGAACAAGGCTATCCAGAGCGTTTACTACGACAAGCCGATGAACGAGATCGAGAAAATGGCCAACGCCGAAGTGCGCAAGCTAACCCTGTAGCCATAGCATCCTGCTATTTCTCCTGCTTCGGCCTTAATGACCGATTGGGAATAATGAAAGGGCTGTTCACCGTGTGGTAAACAGCCCTTCGCCTTTCTTATTACTCTCTAGTTTTAGTTATCCTGACGCTATTTTTTCCTTAATTCAGATTGTCATGCCTGATTTATTGTCATTAACGCTTTTCTTATCTTCTTCCAAAGTGGCCACCGGTAGAGCGGCTGCCACCGTTGTTGTTTCCGCCACCAAAGCTCCTTGAGGGGCTGCTCGACTTACTGGGAGCGGTGAAGCTGCGCGTGGGAGTCGACTGCTTGATGCCGCTGCTCCTGAAGCTGTTGCTGGGGGCAGCCTGGCGGTTGCTGTTTCCAAATGAGCGCGATGCGCCATAGCTGGGCGAGAAGGTGCGGTTGGGCACCGTTGTTGTGTTGCTCCGACCAAAGGTGCGCTGCCCGTTGTTGGGCTGTGTCACCGTGGTGCGTGTGCTGCTTTGGCGCGAAGAACCTCCGAAGGTGCGCTGGGGTGCGCCGTTATAGCGCTGGCCGTTGCCGAAGGTGCGGTGGTTCCCGCTCTGTTGCACTTGTGTGCGGTTGCCGTTTCCAAACTGGCGTGTGTTGTTTCTGTCGGCCATCTGCATGCCTCTTCCATAGTCGCCGCGGTCAAATCCGTCGCGCATTCCTACGCGGTGACCACCATCGGGTCTCGGACCTCCCCAGGAACGACCGTGGTACCAACTGGCTCCGCCGTTCATTCTCCAACTGTGTCCGCCGCGATAGCTTACGTAGAACGTTGGGCGTCCGAAGTAGAAGTAGTCGCGATGTGGGTAGCGAGCGTAGATGCGGAAGTGCCAATAACCTGCGTCCCAATAGAGCGGGCGATAGAAATAGGCAGCGTTCACAAATGCGCGGTATTGCCAATCGAACAGGATATAGCTCAAGTCGAGGTTGCGCTGGATCCAATAGTTGCCAAAGAGATCGCGGTGGTCGTTGATGCCCATCAGGTAATCGAGGTTGATCTCATAGGCGGCTTCATATTGGTCGTCAGTGAGATTGAGCTCGTATGCCATCTTGTCGGTGAGAAAGAGAGCCTGGTCGCGGGCTTGCTCATAACTCATTGCTGATGCTTGGACTGTCATTGTGATCAGTGCAACAAGCGTTAACATGAACTTTTTCATATCTCTGACATTTTGTTGTTCAACATGTTCGATGATGTTCTATCATCTTTTCACGTTGCAAAAATACGTCAATAATCTGGGGCACCAAAAGGTTTTTCCCTACATCGTGAGGGAAAATCCCTACTCTGTTTGTCATTTTGTGGACCGTGAGGCCGTTTGCCTCATGAAAAACATGTATCTTTGCATATTATAAATAATAAGGTGGAGCCTCGGCTGTCCACCCTAACCCCGAAAACAGGTGAAGATGAAACATACGATCCTTGCGCTTGTGTCGCTGTTGGCCACCACACCTATGATGGCCCAGTATGCTTGGCAATACGATGCCCACCCTGGCAAGTTGGACTTGGGTGAGGGCATTCGGTACCGAGTGGAGACACAAGGCTCGTTCTCGAAAGACAAGACGCCCTTGTGGCTCAACGCCAATAAACATGGCCTGTCGTCGCTCGACGAGACCAATGGCTATGTGCGCGCCACGGCCATTCGCCCGCTGCTCAACGACTCGTCGCGCCGTTGGGGCGTGGGGTATGGCCTCGATGTGGTCGCCCCGCTTCATTACACCAGCAACGTGGTGGTGCAGCAGGCGTTTGTTGAGGGCCGTTGGCTTCATGGCACACTGACCATCGGAGCCAAGGAGGAGCCCATGGAGTTGAAGAACAATAGGCTGAGCAGTGGGTCGCAGACGTTGGGAATCAACGCGCGTCCGGTGCCCCAGGTGCGACTGGCCTTGCCACGCTATTGGACCATTCCGGCCTTGGGCCGTTGGCTTCAGGTGAAAGGCCACATCGCTTACGGCATGATGACCGACGACAGTTGGCAACATTCGTTCACCAATAAGCAAAGCAAATATGCCGACCATGTGCTCTACCACAGCAAGGCGGGCTACCTGAAGATAGGCAGCGAGGACCGTTTCATTCCCTGGTCGCTCGAGTTGGGACTGGAGCAAGCCACCCTCTTTGGCGGAACGGCCTATGTGCCCGACGGCAGTGGCGGCATGCGCGTCATTGAGAACGACAAGGGCATTAGTAGCTTTTGGCATGCCTTTGTGCCGGCAGGCGGCGACAAGCCGAGCGAGGGAACGGTGTATCGCAACAAGGAAGGCAACGTGCTGGGCAGTTGGCTCGTTCGTTTCAATTATGATGGCGAGCGGGTGGCGTGGCACCTTTATGCCGACAAGTACTATGAGGATCTCTCGTCGATGTTCCAGCTCGACTACGACGGTTATGGCGAGGGCGACGAATGGAACACCAAGAAGAAGACGCGTTTCTTCCTTTACGACTTCAAAGACTGGATGTTGGGCGCCGAGCTCAACCTGAAATATGGCACGTGGCTGCGTAGCGTGGTGTTCGAATATCTTTACACCAAGTACCAAAGCGGTCCGGTTTACCACGACCATACCGTAGGCCGCAACGACCACTTGGGTGGCCGTGACGACTTTTACAACCATTATATCTACACCGGTTGGCAACATTGGGGCCAGGCCATCGGCAATCCGCTCTACCGTTCGCCCATCTACAACGAGGATGGAAGCATTGCCTTTACCGACAACCGCTTCGTGGCTTTCCACCTCGGCTTCGACGGCCAGCCCACGCCGCGCCTCGACTACCGCGTGCTGGCCACCTACCAAGAGGGCCTTGGCACCTACGTGACGCCTTACACCAAGAAGCACCACAACGTGAGCTTCCTCGTTGAGGCCGGCTACCAGTTGCCCAAGGGCTGGCAGGTGCGTGGCGGCTATGGCATGGATTTTGGCCACATTCTCGGCTCCAACGCCGGTTTCCAACTGACTGTTTCCAAATCAGGAGTATTCAACTTATGAAAAAGACCTTTCTCTTTCTTGCCACCTGCCTGGCGATGACCATGGCTGCAACCTCGTGTGGCGACTTCATAGAAACCTCAGACAATGGTGACCTCGATGGCTATTGGCAACTGTCGCAAGTGGACACGTTGGCCAACGGCGTGCAGGTCGATATGACCAGCAGTAAGGTGTTTTGGGGTGTGCAGGGTAAGTTCCTCACCATGCTCGATACGCATCAGGCACCTTCCTACGGTTACATGTTCCGCTTTGAGCACAGGGCCGACTCGTTGTTGCTCTCCGATGGAAGGGTGAACAATCGCGATGTGAACGACACGTTGCTCACCAACGTCGACGTGTTGCGCCCTCTGGGAGTCAACGATTTGACCGAACATTTCTTCGTGGAGCGCTTGTCAGGCAAGCGTATGGTGCTGCGAGGCAAGATGCTCAGGTTGCATTTCCGCAAGTTTTAACCTCCTGTTAGAGCAAATAATAGCCTTATCCTCTATGTAGCATTGTTCGATTTTGGGGGTAACTCCTAATCAGGCGTTAGACCGAGTCGGGAAGACAATTGGGAAGCTACGGTTTCTTTTCAACTCTTGTCAGCGGTTCTTTTGGCATCTTGCTTCCGTCGCGTCTCGGCATAGTCGGCTATGCCTTCAACGCCCCTGTCGCAACCTGTTCGAAACAAAAACGAACAAGAATTGCCGTCTAACAACCTATTGGGGTTAAAGCAGTTTCGTTTTCCGTAAAGCAATCGATGCGATTGTTGTAAGAATGAGCACGAACAGGGGAGCCGTCCATAGGTAAAAAGTTTGGAAGGCCTCTGGCATCTTTGAAGAGAGCTTTGCTAAAATAAGGATGATCAGAGGATGAAATATGTAAATGTAGAGAGAATCCTTTTCGCCAATACTTGAAATTGTGGATTCTTTGGTGTTCTGAAACGATGCCACAAACAGGAACAAACAAACGGCAAGAAGTGTGGTGCTGATGTAATTCTCATTGTCGGGCGTGTATTCCAAACGCAGTATCATGACCTTCTCCATGACGGTGGTTATGGAAAAAAGAATGATGCCGCCAAGGTAGAGAAGCCGATTAACCGTGAGGAGCTTATGGATATGCATCTTCAGGAAGACGCCAACCATGAAGTAGGGAATGCCTGTGAATAGGAAATTACGCATGTACTCTACCGGAAAGTCTTGCTGAAATACTAGTGATGCGATATTAATCGCTTAACTATAGTTATATATTTGATATT
>NZ_JAXVAE010000169.1:0-14301 GCF_037460745.1 Hallella sp.
ATATACAAAAGGAGGGTGCACCATAAATGACCATAGTCAATTATGACACACCCTCGTTTGCTTTTTTATGGCATCCGCCACTCCATAGGTTCAACATACCCCCTATAGCCCTACTTGCCTACTGCTGCTCAATTCCCCAAAATCGCCCCTCACCAACAAAAACACGTCCGCTTGCTTTGAATTGTCTTCCTTTTACATTATCTTTGCACTAAAACCTAACACACACTTCAACCTCTTTCTACTATGGGCCTGTTCGACAAACTAAAGGGTTTCAACGAAACCAACACGGAGGCTGCTAAGCGGCTTTACGACAAAGCGACATCAGAGTACAAGGCGAAAAACTACTATAGCGCCGTAAGACTCTACGAAATGGCGTGGGACAAAGACCCCGACGTGGGGACATTCTTCAACCTCAGTTGCTGCTACTACTTCGAATGGGGCACGTCCAAGGACGAAAAGCGATGCTACGAACTAACCCGACACGCAGCCATCAAGGATCATCCGGCAGCCATGAACAACCTTTCGTTCTTTCTGAACACTGGTTATGGTTGTCAAGAAGACAGGGTGGAAGGGCGCAAATGGTTGGAAAGGGCCGCCAACAAAAACGATGTCAGAGCATGCCGCACGCTCGCACACAATCTGCACACAGAGGCCAAGGACGATCCGAAGTTGCTCGACAGATGCCACAAACTGATCACACGGTGCGCGACCGAAAATTTCAAAGACTCGGTGGCGAAGGTAAGCGAGTGGTTCGGACCCATCAAGGAGGACGAATGGAATGGTATGACCACCGTCGACATGTATAACCGGGGATGCGACTGGATGAACGGCACCAACGGATTCACAAAGAACCTCACCCTCGCCATTCGTTGCTTCGAAGCAGCTGCCGAGCGAAATCATGCGGCTGCCTATTGCAACAAGGGATGGTGCCTGGAGCAAGAGGGAAAGTACGCACTGGCCAACGAGGCTTACCTGAAGGGGGCCAACCTGGGCAACGCCGCGGCCATGGCGAACCTGGCACAAAATCTGCATAACGGAACGGGATGGCCCAAGGACGACACGGCCACACGCTACTACCTAATCATGGCGCAAGAGGCAGGGTCGGAAAGGGCCACAACATTGCTGGCGGAGTTCTTCCCGGAGCCCAAAGAGGAGCCTCAGCCTGCATACGATGAGGAATACGACGAGGACGCATACAGCGATCAGCCATCCGCATACGACATGTATGAGGAGGTCAACGAGCTCGTCTTCAATGACTGGACAAACGAGGAGAAGGTGGAGTATATGATCAACAACATGAACAAGTGCGTAAGCGAGTGGAGGGTTTGGGGAGACATGGATATGTATGACGTGCCAGGGCTTGCAGAAGATTTAATCTACGAGGAAGAATATGACTTGGCTCGCAAACTGCTGCGCAATTGCCTGTCGGTTTGCGAATCCTCCAACGACGCAGGCGGCATCGACGAGGTGAGGTTCCGGCTGGCGTGGGTCTACTATCTCGACTACGATGGCAATGACGAATACAACGCCCCTTACTATCGCTTGCGATTGGCCTATAAGCTCATCATGCAACTTGGAGAAAACCCAAAACTGTTCGGGACGCAATACGAGGATCTCGCCGATTTCTACGACACCTGTTACCGTTATGGCGACGACTATGATCTCCACAACATGCCTGACTACCACATATCTACTTGGTACGGACGACAAGCATACAAGTTTTATTCGAAGGCTGCTGCCGACGACGACTCCTACTACTCCATGCAGCAGCAAGCAAGATACTTGATGAACGAGCCGGCAGTTGTGCCAAGCAACTATCAGAAGGCTGAACTATTGCTGACCAAAGCCGCAAAGAACATAATGGGATCATTAGCCTTATACCTGCTCGGCGAGCTCTACTACCATAACAAATACGGAAGAAGAAACGTAGAAAAGGCTAAGGGATGCTACATCAACTTTATAAACGTGGGATATAGCGTCAATTGCTATCCCTATGAATACGGACAGGCTTGCCACAACGCAGCATCGATCCTGATCGACTACGACGGCAGCAAAGAGGCATTGCATCAAGCGCGTAGCATCCTGAGCGAGGCGCGAAGCCACGATTGGCGCTTCGGCGCCGTCGATCGTCTGTACGGCCGCATGCTCTGTGAAGGACTGGGAGGAGAGCGCGATGTGGCGGAAGGAAGAAGATTGATAGCCGAAGCCTGCGACGATGAGGAGGGGTAAGCCTCTTTCCGCCCTCAATTTTAGGCCACCCTCCACCTCACGGCGCACTTACGCTCATCAACAAAACGCCTGCGACCCCAGCGGTCGCAGGCGTTCTGTATATATGGCCAAAGGCCAGCGAAAGGCGTATCACAAGGATGGCAAAAGCATATCACAAGGATGGCTCGAAGGCTTGCCGAAGGCGGTGCCTGGCAAGATGGGATGCTTACTCCGTGGGGCCAGCGTACTGGCCGATGAAGAAGATGGTGTTGGTGACGCGCTCGGTAATCATGTAGATGAACGGGCGGTTGGCGTGGAACACCACGTGGCGGGGCTCATCGGGCTGATACATCGACATCGTCATGATGGCGGCGGTGACGGCGGCGGCCTTGGTTCCCTTCTCGCTCACCTCAATCTTTGCCTTTTGCAGCATGGTCGACACATACATGGGGGCGTCGGTCATATTGCTGAAATTAGCCTGGCCAGCTTGGAAGATCGACGGGGCGCCAAGGGCTGAGATGGGCTGGTTGAGCGGGGTCTCTGTGGTGGTGGAGAAGCGGGGCAACTTCAGATCGACCAAACACTCGGTCATGTTGGCCTGCAGCTCGGCAAACTTCTTGGCGTTGAGCTGCTGCGCCACCTCGGTGGTCGACTTGCCCTCGGCGGGCAGGATAACGGTCATCGAATAGGTGCCGTTGCCATAAGGAAGGGTCACGGCTGCGTAATCCTTATTGTCGGCATACATGAACTTATGTTCCTGCTGCATCATGTCGACCTTCTTGATATCGCGGGTGAAACCGCGGAACTCCTCCGTCTTGGTCTGGCTCTTGTCGAACTTGGAAGCCCAAGTGCCGTTGAAGTAGATGGCGTTCATCAGCACAGCGGTGGCATTGGCGTCGAGCTGGTCAACGATCTTGGGAATCATGCCGTCGGTTTGCTTGGCACACCATCCGTTGATCTTGCTCAGGGTCTTGGGTGAGGTGAAATCCATGCTCTCCACCTGTGCCTCGAAGAGGGCTTTCATAGCGGTGGCATACTCGTTCTTGAAAGTCACCTGCTTGTTCACGGCGATGCAGTTGGCTATGTTGATCTGGGTACGACGGTCGAGGGCCGACGCATGATTGATAATCGACTTATAGGCGTCGTTGAGCGTCTGCAGCGATGTGCCGTCCTGTCCCAAGGCCTTCATGATCTCGGCCTGCGTAGCGCCTTCAGCTCCATTGGCCAGCATGCCCATGAGGTAGGCCACACTGATGGGCGAGAGAACCTTCGAGTCCATACCCTCCTGGGTGCGGAAAAGGTTGAAGGCAAAGTCGTTGGTCTGGGCCACAGCCTTCTGCTCTGCGTCGCTCAGGATGAGGTATTGCTCATCGAGGTTGCTCTCGATCTTGGTTGCATTCATACTGTTATCCGTCTTCTGATGGTTCTTCTGCGTGGCGCACGAGCCAAGCGTGGTAGCGGCCAGGGCTGCCATAACGGCTGCTTGGCCCATGTGTACGATACTTTTTTTCATATTATAACTAACTTTGTTTTGTTTACGATCCATGCTTTTCAGCTTGTTCATTTACATAAATGCGCAAAAGGTCGAAATATTGCATGGGATGACTAAATATTTTTGCGAAAATCAACGCAAACACGGTTTTTGATCAAAAAAACTTAAACAAGGCAAAACCGTGATGCTCCCATGGCGCATCGGCCAAAGGTTCATCACGGTTGTTGTTATCCTGGAAGGGAATGTGTTCGTGCAGGCTTAGATGCTCTGCAGGAACTTAATGACGGCGGCACGATCGGCCTTGTTGGCATTGTAGAAGTTGAGAGCCGAGTGGTAGGCATGACTCTTCTTGCTATACATGTGCCACAGGATGGCCTCTTCCTCGCTGCGTGCGCGGTTGTCGTGCAGGCGGTCCTCAGCGCCGGTGTTAGAGTATTCCAGTCCACGTCCCCACAGCGGTGTGGTGCGGCACCATGATCCGTGCACATCGTTCTTCATGTAGAGCTTGTGCTGCATGAAGTCGGAGTAGGGATAGATGGTCTGGTTCTTATATTGCGGCAACTTCTTTCCGGCGAGCATCTCCGGCATCCAGTAGTTGTCGTCGGTTGTTTGCCACTTGGCGCGGTGGCATCTTGCGCATCCCCACTCATTGAAGAGCTTTTTGCCCTGCTGCACATCGGGGTCGTTGAGGTTACGGGCACGGGGAATGGCCAGTCCGCGGTGCCACACCATGAAGGCGTAGAACTGGTCGGCCGACTGCTCCGGCTGGAACTTGAACCAAGGGTTGTCGAACTGGTTGGTGCCAGGGCGCAACAGGTTGTAAACGCAAGCCTTGATGCTGTCTACCGATCCGTCGCCGTAGTAAGGCGATGTGGGGTCGTTTTGGATCTTGGTGATCACCTCGGCGTCCTCGCTCATGGCCTTGGCCCATGCGTTGGTGGTGTAGAGATAGGGGCGGTCGGGGCGCGACACGTTGGGAATGTTCCACACGGCGTTGGCGCCGTTGGCGTCAGACAGCACGGCACGCGTCAGGGCATAGCTGTAACGCTTCAGCGCCTTGGTTTGTCCGCTCACACTCTTCGTGCCGTCGGCATATTGGCCATTGGCTACGCTGTAAAGGCTTCCGAAGGTTGAACCGTCGTAGAACGAGGGGTTGACATACTCGGCTGGGTCGAGGCCCGCACTGACAAAGTAGTTGTAGGTCTTCTTGTATTGCGCCTTGATCGAATCCTCGGGGATGGCGTCGATGAGTCCCACGCCCTGCAGGCCGATGGTGCTCTCGATGCGCACGGCATAGTTGGTGGGCACAGGGTTGGTGTGGAAAGCCGATGGGTCGATGTGGACCTCCGGATACTGCAGCGTAGGCATGGCGGTGCCGTCGGGGTAGGTTAACTTGCCGTCCTTCACATGCTGGGCCCACACATCGTTCTTGGCCTCGTTGGTGCCCAGCGTGAGCCACTTCATGTGTATGCCCGTCTCCTCGATGGGCGCCTTAAACGGCTCTGCGGCCTGCGTCTGCGGCATGCCCGTCACCTCGGTGATGAAACCGCCATCGTTCGACAAGCCATCGGAGTTGTCGGCATCGGCACCCGTGGGGTGGTAGATGGCCAAGAGGTAACCATTGCCGTTGGCATACTTGGTGGTGTACTGCGGCATCCATTTGCCATGGCCGTAGTTGGGGTGGCAATCGAAGCACGAACGGCGCACGCTGGCTGGGCCGAGACCCTTAAAGGCGCCCGTGTTCACCGTGTACTGTCGCTCCATGATTTGCTCTCCCTGGAAGAAGAGGTCGAAGAAACTCTTGTTGTTGTCGACAGCTGGTGTCTCATCGGAGAAAGAGCTCGTTCCGATGTTGTCGGTGGTTCCCAGTTCGCCGCCGGGAAGCCATTCGCTCGCTGCGAAGTTGCCCACAGCCTTGCCCACGTAGGCACCGTCATCGATGCCCGGCTTGTCGCCGTTGTTGTCGTCGGTACATGCGGTCATTGTGAGCGCTGCGGCGGCAGCGAGAAGCATGAGTTGCGGATTGAAATGCTTGTTCATAGGTAATGTTTTGTTGTTTGCCGCATAGACGTGGTCACGTACCCTAAGGCAAATGACCACGTCGCGGGAATGATAGTATAATATAAATATTCGGCCAGATTACTTCACCATGATGTTACGAGCACACCATGTGGCAGCCAGGTTGAGCTGGTCGTCGAGCTCCTGAACGGCGTCGATGCAGGTCTTCACCTGAGCGTGTGCAGGATTGTCGATGAAGGCCACACCGCTGTTCTTGGCCGTCTCCAGGCTGCTGATGGCAGCGTTGAGGGCGTTGTTGAGGGCTTCGTACTCAGGATAGTGCTGCTTCATGAAAGCCATAATTGAACCAGCGGCGGGAGTGCTGACGTTCTCGGTGCCGCGCATGCCATAGAGGCTGTTCTTGATAGAGTAGATGTTGTCCTGATAGTCTTGGAACGAACGCTTGCTGTAAGGCGACTCGATGTAATCGCCGGCGTCTTCGCCCTCTTCGCCCACCTCGGGGTGACCGGTGGCCACGCGGTAAGCCTGGCCGAGCTTCTGGGTGTAGACCTCCTGGCTGATGCTTGAGCATCCGCCCTTGAAGATGTTCTGCAGGTTGACAGGCCATGACACAAACAGGCTGGTGGTCTGCCCCACGCTCTTCACGGCCTCGCTATACGACACGCCGTCCTTGGTAAGACCCTTGTAGCGTGTGCCCTCAATCACCCAGTTGGCCGAGGTGGTGAGATAGTTCTTCAGTGTGGCGTCGGCGGTCCACTCATAGGCCAAAAGCGTTGTCATGTTGTGCAGGTCGCCAGCCACAGCGGCAGCGAACGCGGCCTCCTGAGTGGTCTTCACGGTGCGCAACTTGCTTTGGTTGTCCTGCCAGTCGTCGCCCTCCTGGTTCAGGCCGTCGCCCGTTTCATACTCGGCCATGAAGGCGTCGAGCGTGCGGTTCTGTCCGTTGCGGAAGAGCACAAACTCAAGACCGTGGAAGCCCATGGTAGAATCGAACTGGCCATTGCTGGTATAAACAAATCGGGCAGGGTTCTCGCCCGTGATGCCAGCGATGACTGTGGGACTCGTCAGCGCCTCGGCCAACTGCGTCTGGTCGAGTGGCCATGAGTCGATGTGCGGGTCGATATCATCGTTGGAGGCGGCTCCATAGAGGAAAGCCTCGCTCTGCTCCCAATACTTGCGTGCGTTCTTGAAAGCCGTGCAGGCGGCGTCGATGTCGGTCTGTGTCAGAGTTCCAGCCAAGCGCTTGGCGTAGAGGTTCTTGCAGGCGTCGTCGAGCGTGGCGGCAGCAGCTTGCAGGTCGCGGTAGGTGGGGTTCACCACATCGTTGACGTATTGGCCCACGATGTTCTCAAGGGTAGAGGCGCTTGCCTCAACGGTGTTGTCCTCGGGATCGTCGCTGCTGCACGATGTGAAGCCCATGCCCATCATGCCAACGGCGGCGAAGAGCAGAGCGTAGTGGAAAATCTTTTTCATGAGTGTTGTGCTTTATTTAATGTTAAAGAAAGTTTGTTGTCATTTTTAGAGGAAGAAACCCTGGTAAGCAATGCCGATATTGACGGCGGGCTCATCGTTGTAGCCGCTCTTCAACTTGCGGTAGTTGTACTCGGCCTTGATGGCAATCTGCGGAATGGGGTAATAGTTGACACCTGCCGCGAAGATGTTTCTGTTGGTCCATTTCTTCGAGGGCGCATTGACGTACGAGTCGTAGTACTCGTAGTGGCCAAAGATATACAGTTTCTTGTTGTCCTGACGCAGTTTGGGAATCTGCGAGAAGATGTCGTATCCCACTTCGACCATTGTAGCGATGGCGTGGCTTCCGAAGTATTTGCCGTTGCCGCGCTCGTAGGGCGTCACACCGCTTTGCGCCGTGTTGGGGTAGGTAAACTGGGTGATGCGGTTGGCGTCGGTGACGTAGCCATAGTCGATGTTGCCGCGTGCAATCCAGTTGTGGGCGTTGTAGGTGAAGTCGAAACTGCCCAGGTACACGCTTCCCTTGATCTCTTTGCTCGAGCCATACTCCATATCGTGGGGCACACTGTTGTGCATGGCCTGACCATAGTAGCCGCTCACACCGAGGCGAAGGCCGGGCACGCTGTAGTTGTCGATGCGGGCCATGACGCCATACTTGTTGGCCGGCTCAAACTCGAAGGGGCTATGCGACCCTTTCTGAATCCAGTTGGCGCGGCTGAAGTGGAAAGCGTCCAGTCCGGCGATGAACTGGGCCTCGTAGCGCCAATCCTTGATGCGGCCAAAGACGCTCACACCCGTCTGGTGCCATGTGGACGGTAGGATGGTGTTTTCGCCCTCGGGGCGGTACACTGTGAAGAAGTTGAGAGGCTCGTGGTGGGCGTTGACCAATCCGAAGGGCACCACGATGTGTCCGGCGCGTATGTTGAGTGCGCGGCTGAACGTCTTCTGCAGCCAGAACTGCTCGAGCTCCACCTCGCCACCTTTCTCCTGCTCGTTCTCAAACTCGATGGCCTCGTCGGCCTCATACTCGATGGACGAGCCAGTGCCACCGTGCTCAAACTCAATCTCGCTACCCATCGACCAACCCTTTCCGAAGTCGTAGCCCAGGTAGATAACGGCATGGGGAATGTCGAAACGGCCATGGCTCGGGTCGTTCTTATAGGCCGATGGCTTGGTGTAGCGGTTGCCGTTGTCGCTGTAGAAGTTTCGGCTGAAAGCAGCCTCGCCATAACCGCCTACGCTCAGGCGCTTGCCGCCGGCATGGTTCAGCACCGAGTCGGCAGTGCTCACTTGAGCCTGGGCGACGGTCAGTCCGCCAAGAACCATCATGCCTGTGAGCAATCCTAATTTCATTGTGTTCATATAATTATTGTATTGTTTGTTTTTCCTTGTGTAGGGTGCCACCCCTGACGAAGCCGCGCTTCTTTTCGACTGCAAAAGTACGGATTGTGCTTTTTTCACACAATACCCAAAAAACGTGAAAATGAAAGGACGGCAAAACGGGCGGTAGTCATAATTTGTAATTAGAGGAAAAAGAAAAAGTGCAGATGTTGGGTCGCAATCCCGCTGTCAACCAGCCGTCGACAACCCTATGAAGTGGGTCGCGAAGCCAGTTGTCGGCAAGAGAAGGTAACCGTCACTGCACTTTTTGTCCTTTTCTTTGTTAGTCTCTACCAAAAGGAACCAACCCATGTTGGTCTTTCTTTCCACTCCTCCAAGGTCGTTCTGATGACACGGCCTTATGGTGTGGCAAGTGGTTTTTGATGGTTGCAAAGTTAGTAAGGTTTGACAGAATCCGCAATACCTATTAGTGGGTAATGGGATGCTATCCCCATAAGTAGGTATTTTGACAAGTTGGAACCAAAAAGTGGTGACAAACTGTTGCTGGTCTCATGAAAAAATAGTTATTTTGCAATCGAAAAGATATTTATTAAGGTGTAGACGATGAAAATTCAGAAGATGTACGAACCCGATGACAAGCTCATCAACATCATCGGCGACAATTATAACATACTGCAGGCGTTGGGCTGCTTTGGCATCAACCTGGGCTTTGGCGATAAGACCGTGCGCGAGGTTTGTGAAGATCAAAAGGTGGACACCTACACCTTTCTGGCCGTGGTGAACTTCAGCATCAATGGTTATCGCGGATTCGACAACGCCCACCGCCTGTCGGTGCCCACGCTCTTGCAATACCTCAAGGCCAGTCATGCCTATTACATCGATTTTGAATTGCCGTTCATCCGCCGCGAGCTCGAAGAGGCCCTCGATGAGAACGACAACCTGGCCCGACTCATCCTCAAACTCTACGACGAGTATGCCCATAGCATCGTCAACCACATGCGCTATGAGGAGAAAACGGTGTTCCCCTACGTGGAGAAGTTGGAAGCGGGAGAGGCCCCTAAAAACTACGATATCCACATGTTCTCGAAGCATCATGAGCAAACCGACGTCAAGCTGAGGGAGTTGAAGAACATCATCATCAAGTATCTGCCGTCAGACGGATTGCATAACAACCAGTTGTCGGCTACGCTCTACGACATTTACAACTGTGAGGACTGGTTGGCTCAGCACGCCCAGGTGGAGGATTACATCTTCATACCTGCCATCCGCGAGCTGGAGCGGCGCACCAAGCAAGACGACGTGACGGTGAAAATCTCAAACATGATCAGTCAGAACCCCGACTCGCAAGAGAAGCTGTCGGACCGAGAGAAGGATGTTATTGTGGCCTTGGTGCAAGGCATGAGCAACAAGGAGATAGCCGACCATCTGTGCATCTCCATCAACACCGTGATTACCCACCGTCGCAACATCGCCCGAAAATTGCAGATCCACTCAGCCGCCGGACTCACCATCTACGCCATTGTGAACAACTTGGTGGACATCAGTACGGTGAAGCTATAAGAGCGGGACAACAAAACAGGCATAAAACGAGAGCCCTTATATAATAAAAGGTGAAAGAAAGGGTTATCATTGAACAGACGTATCATAGTAAAACAAAGAAGTAACGGATGGAACGCCCAAAGATAGCTGTGGTGGATCCCAACACGCTCGCCGTGATGGGACTGCGCCAAATGTTGCAAAACGTAATGCCCATCATGACCGTTGAGGCCTTTGGCTCCTTTGACGATCTACTGATGCACGACCCCGAGCGGTTCGTGCATTACTTTGTGGCACAAAGCGTGGTGCTCGAGAACCGCCCCTTTTTTCTCGACCGACGCCATAAGACCATTGTCACCACGCTCTCGCAAAATCCGCAGACACAGTTGAGCTCGTTCCATAGTCTCTGCATCAACCAACCGGAGGAAGACTTGGTGCGCGATTTGCTTCACCTGGAACAGGGCGCCCATGCGGGTGGTCGCAACCTGCCGCCCATGCCGAAGGCGCTGGCCGAGAAGGTGCTTAGCGACCGGGAGATTGAGGTGCTGAGCCTTGTGGCACAGGGATTGATCAACAAGGAGATTGCCGACCAACTCAACATTGGCCTTACCACCGTGATAAGTCACCGAAAAAACATACAGGAGAAACTCGGCATGAAAAGCGTGTCGGCCCTCACCATCTATGCTGTGATGCACGGATACGTAGACATCAATCATATTTAGCCCAAATCCAGATGGAGGATAAGGGCGCATTGCCGATGTGGACCCATGTGCGCTACCGCTGACCATGACGTGGTATGGGGCAGCAAAAAATAGCCTTTCCCAATGGTTGTGGGAAAGGCCTTATTGTTTGTTGTTGGTGGTGTGATAACGCCAGAAAGGCTTCTCAGCCCCTATTGGGGTGCTGTTACAACAAGGGTGCGAGCAGGTGGGCGAACCATCCGCGGAAGCGTTGCCAAGGCGTGCGCCATTGCTTCCATTTCTCAGGAGTGAGCAGGAACGATTGGCTTTTCTCGCTGTCGAAGAGGCGATTGAGCTCGTTGGTGGTGCATGGGTCGATGATGACGGCGTTCTCTTCGTAGTCCCATGAGAGACTGCGGGCGTTGAGGTTGGCCGAGCCCACGGTGCAGAAGCGCCCGTCGACCATGATGACCTTGGTGTGATGGAAGCCCGGCTTGTACATCCACACGGTGCATCCCCGCTTCATGAGCTTGTGGGCGTTGTAGAAGCCACAGTCGGGTGTGAGCGGGATGTCGCTCCTTATCGATAGCATAATCTCAACCTTTACACCTCGCTTGACGGCCTTACGCAGCGCCTTCTTCACACCATGGTTGAGCGTGAAGTAGGGGTTGATGAGTTTGATGCTGTCCTTCGCCAGGTTGATGGCGTTGGTGTAGAAGTCGCGAATAATCTTGTTGGATGTGTGGGGCTCGCGGTTGATGATGCCCACTTTCTTGTGTCCGGCGGTGCAACAGGTGTCGGGCTTGAGGCCCATGAAGTAGTCGTCGAGACCCAATCCGCGGAAATACTGAGGGCCATGGATGTTTTGCTTCGTAACCTTGTTCCACATGCGGAGGAAGATGGCCTGTAGCGTGTTGACCTCCGTGCCCTGTATGCGGCAGTGCATGTCGTGCCATTCGCCCACTTGGGGTGTGCCTTTGATGTAGTAATCGGCCACGTTCATGCCACCGGTATAGGCTATCAGACCATCGATCACCACAATCTTGCGGTGGTCGCGGCTCCAAATGTCGTTGATGAAAGGAAAGCGAACGGGGTTGAACTCATAAATCTCGATGCCTTTGGCCCGTATGGAGTCGAGATCGGAACGGCGCATGGGCTGATTGTTGCTGATGTTGCCAAAGCCGTCGAAGAGCAGTCGCACTTCTACGCCCTCTTTCACCTTGGGAGCCAGATGGCTGATTAGCAATCGGTTGATGGAGTCGTTACGGAAATTAAAATACTCCATGTGGATGCTCTTGCGGGCTTGGTCGATGGCCTTGAAGAGGTCGTCGAACTTCTCCTGTCCGTTCATGAGCAGCGTTACCTGGTTGTCGTTGGAGAACGTAACGCCCACCTTCTGTAAGTGGGCTACCATCAAAGAATCGCTCGTCTGGGCCTTTGCCGTCGAAGGAACCGACAGGATTAGACCCAGAAGAGCGGTAATGAGAAATGTTGTCATGTATTCTATTTATTCGTTGTTCAGGCCCAACGCTGTGTGCCTGCGCCCCATCAGCCCGTGTTATTGGTTGAGCATTGATGTGGCGTAACTGTCGACAATGCCCAGCAAATGGCGCTTGTTGTCGCATACGAGCACCGAGTGGATCTTGTGGCGGTGCATGATGCGTTCTATCTCAGATATCTTGGTGTTTGTGGAAACGATCTTTGGGTTGCGTGTCATGATGTCGGCAACGGTGCGGTCGAAGAACTCAGCCTGCCAGCGCTCCATGGCGCGTCGGATGTCGCCGTCGGTGATCAGCCCGATGACACAGCCCTTCTCGTCGAGCGACACACCCATGCCGAGCTTGCCTTTCGACACGTGGATGATGGCCTGTCCCAAGTGCATGTCCTGAGGAACGATCGGCAGATCGTCGGTGCGCATCACGTCCTCGGCCGTGGTGAGCAATCGCTTGCCCAGCTCGCCGCCCGGATGGAATTGTGCGAAGTCGCGTGGACGGAAGTCGCGCACCTGCATCAGCGCAATGGCCAAGGCGTCGCCCATGGCCAAGGCGGCAGTGGTCGACGATGTGGGGGCCAGGTTGAGCGGGCACGCCTCGTGGTCGACAAACACCTTGATGTGGACCGTTGAGTATTTGGCCAACAGCGAGTCGGGATTGCGGCTCATTCCGATGATGGGCACGTGCATGTGCAGCAGGATGGGCACAAAGCGCAGCAACTCGTCGGTCTGGCCAGAGTTGCTGAGCGCCAGCACCACGTCGTCGGGGGTCATCACGCCAAGGTCGCCGTGGTAGGCGTCGAGGGGGTTGATGAAGAAGGCGGGCGTTCCTGTCGACGACATGGTGGCCGCAATCTTCTGGCCGATGTTTCCGCTCTTACCTACACCCGTGACGATGACCTTGCCGCGGCAGTGGTAGATGAGGTCGACGGCGCGTGTGAAGTTGTCGTCGAGTTGAGGTATGAGGTCGAGCACTGCTTGCGCCTCGTCGCGTAAGCATCGTTCGGCGTATTTGAGCGAAAACGAAATGTTGGCGGCTGGCATGGAAGAATTTTGCATGATGGTGGTAGTATAGATTGGTTTTGTTTCCTACGGAGAAGGCTGTGGGCCTGCCACGTGGGTGGGGGTGTATAATATTAGGTGAATAGGCTGCGCTTTGGTGCTATGCGAGAAGCTCGCGCACCAAATCTTCGAGCTTGCTTAGCTCCAGCATGTTGGCGGCGTCGGACAGGCCCTGGTCGGGGGTGGGGTGCACCTCGAAGAAGTAGCCCGTGGCGCCAAACGCCTTGGCGGCCTTGGCCATGGCCGGAACGAATTTGCGATCGCCCACGGTCTTGCCGTCGCCTGCCGATGGGCGCTGCACGCTATGGGTGCAATCCATGATGACCTGTGGCACAATCTCCTTCATGTCGGGTATGTTGCGGAAGTCGACCACCAGGTTGTTGTAGCCAAAACTGTTGCCGCGCTCGGTGAGCCACACCTCGCTGGCGCCGCTGTCCTTGGCTTTCTCCACAGGATAGCGCATGTCGCGTCCAGAGAGGAATTGGGCCTTCTTGATGTTGACCACCTTGCCTGTCTTGGCGGCGGCCACCAGTAGGTCGGTCTGTCGGCACAGGAAAGCGGGAATCTGCAGCACGTCGCACACTTCTCCGGCGGGCTGGGCCTGCCAAGCCTCATGTATGTCGGTGGTGATGCGCAAACCGTACTTGCTCTTTACGGCGGCAAGCATTTGCAGGCCCTTGTCGATGCCGGGGCCGCGGAATGAGTGGATTGATGTGCGGTTGGCCTTGTCGAACGAGGCCTTGAAGATGATATCGGTGCCAAGATGGGCGTTGATGTCAGTCAGTTTGGCGGCTACGGTGTCGAGCAGCTCGGCCGACTCGATGACGCAGGGGCCAGCTATGAATGTTGGTTGCATGTGGTTTCTCCTATTTATTAGATATGCAAAGTTATATAAAAGACCTTGTAAATACGAATGTTTAACAGGATTTTAATAGTTTGGCGTAAAAAGTAACTATTCAGCGGTAGCGCTGCACCCTTAATCCATAATTGAAATATACTGC